>JAZUFY010000139.1:0-16622 GCA_045640925.1 Bacteroidales bacterium | reverse complement strand
GTTGCCATATCAAAAAAAAATCGTATATTTGCAAATTATAAATAACAACATTATTATGCAACAATTATTGATTTACAATACTCTTTCGCATCAGAAGGAACTCTTTACTCCGCTTACTCCCGAACATGTGGGCATGTATGTGTGCGGTCCCACCGTCTACGGCGACGGCCATTTGGGCCATGCCCGCCCCGCCATCACGTTCGATGTGCTGTTCCGTTATCTGAAACATATCGGCTACAAGGTGCGCTATGTGCGCAACATCACCGATGTGGGACACCTGGAGCACGATGCCGACGAGGGCGAGGACAAGATTGCCAAGAAGGCCCGCCTGGAGCAGCTGGAGCCTATGGAGGTGGCGCAGTACTACACCAACCGCTACCATGCCGCCATGGATGCCCTCAATGTGCTCCGCCCCAGCATCGAGCCCCACGCCTCGGGGCACATTCTCGAGCAGATCGAGCTGGTGCAGAAGATTCTCGATGCCGGCTACGCATACGTGAGCAACGGAAGCGTGTATTTCGATGTGCGCAAGTATCAGGAGGACACCAAGAAGTACGGCTGCCTCAGCGGCCGCGTGATTGACGAGATGCTCTCCACCACCCGCGAACTCGACGGTCAGGAGGAGAAGCGTTTCAGCGGCGACTTCGCCCTGTGGAAGAAGGCCGCACCCGAACACATCATGCGCTGGAACTCGCCCTGGAGCGTGGGGTTCCCCGGTTGGCACACCGAGTGCACAGCCATGGGCACCAAGTACCTCGGCGAGACTTTCGACATCCACGGCGGAGGTATGGACCTCATGTTCCCCCACCACGAGAGCGAGATTGCCCAGCAGACAGCCGTGACCGGCCACGGCCCCTGCAAGTACTGGATGCACAACAACATGATCACCATCAACGGGCAGAAGATGGGCAAGTCGCTGGGCAACTTCATCACCCTCGACGAGTTCTTCACCGGCAAGCACAAGATGCTGGATCAGGCCTACACCCCCATGACCATCCGTTTCTTCATCCTACAGGCCCACTACCGCAGCACCGTCGACTTCGGCAACGAAGCCCTCATAGCCGCCGAAAAAGGCTACAGCCGTCTGATGCAGGCCTACAAGACCCTCTGCCGCCTCCAGCCTTCGAAGAGCAGCAGCGTGGATGTGAAGGAATACCGCCAGAAGTGCTACGACGCTATGAACGACGACCTGAACACCCCCATCGTCATCAGCCACCTCTTCGACATGGCCAAACTCATCAACACCGTCAACGACCACAAGGCCACCCTGACCCAGGCCGACATCGACGAGCTGAAGAGCGTCATGGAGATTTTCGTGTTCGAGGTGATGGGTCTCCGCGACGAGGCCGCCAGCGACAACACCGCCCTCATTGACGGGCTGATGGGGATGATTCTCGAGATGCGCGCCTCGGCCAAGGCCAACAAGGATTGGGCCACCAGCGACAAGATCCGCGATGCCCTCAGCGCCCTCGGCGTAACGGTGAAGGACGGCAAAGACGGAGCCACTTGGGAGATTTGACACAATGTATAGCTACCCCTATCCTCGTCCCGCCGTTACCGCTGATTGCATAATCCTCGGCATCGCCCCCGATGGGAGCCGCCGAGTGCTGCTGATCAAACGCGGCCACGCCCCCTTCGAAGGCTGCTGGGCTTTCCCAGGCGGCTTTTTGGAGATGGACGAGACCTTGGAGCAATGCGCCCGTCGTGAGCTCAAAGAAGAGACAGGGCTGGAGGCTCCCGAACATTTGGAGGAACTGCGCAGTTTCAGCACCGTGGATCGCGACCCTCGGGGAAGGACCATCACCGTGGCCTTCATGGCCGAGATGCCCCTGAGAGAAGTGCGGGGTGCCGACGATGCCGCCGAAGCATGCTGGTTCCCCCTCGACCAACTGCCCCCGCTGGCCTTCGACCACGACGAGATACTCCGCATAGCACTCGAAAGAATAAGTCACACCAATCAACAATAAAAACGCCCACATTCCGTTAATACACCAGAAATGACTGATAAAAAAACCACATATTCTCTCGGCATTGTTTTGCTGGCCATGGTGTTGGGCATGGTATTGGGCGTTATGTTCGCACCCAAACTCGACCGTTCCTACTGGCACCAACAGACCGACAACATGATGAACCAGCGGGTGAACCGACTGATGCACATCGTGGACAACTATTATGTAGACAACATCAACTACGACTCAGCCAGCGAGAAGATGATGAACAGCATGTTGGCCAGCCTTGACCCCCACAGCCGCTACCTCTCGCCCGACGAATTGAAGAAGGAGGTGGAGCTGGTAAGGGGCAACTTTGAAGGTGTGGGAGTGGTGCTGTTCTATGTAGGCGACACCGTGTATGCCGGCGAAGTGATGAGCGGCAGCCCCGCCGAGCGGGCGGGAGTGCTGCCTGGCGACCGCATCATGCGTGTGGACACCACCTTGGTGTCGGGTGCAGGCTTGTGCAAAAAGCCCGAAGGGGTGGTGGGCATCATCCGTGGCCCCCGATTCAGCACCGTGACATTAGGGGTGCAACGCGGAGGATCCAAACAGATTGTGCCTATCAAAATACAGCGCAACGTGATCAACCGATCCAGCATACCCACCGTCACCATGCTCGACAAAACCACGGGATATATCTTCATCTCCCATTTTGCCGACAACACAGGCAACGAGTTTTCCGAAGCCGTGACCACCTTGAAAAAGCAAGGTATGCAGCACCTGGTCATCGACCTCCGCAGCAATGGCGGCGGGGTGTTGCAGTCGGCCATTGAGGTGGCTGACGAGCTGCTGCCCAAGGGCGACCTCATCGTCTACACCCAGGGGGCGCACGAAAAACGGCAGAATGTTTACGCCACCCGTGGCGGAGGCTTTGAAAGCGGCAAACTCACCATACTTATCAACGAATTTTCCGCAAGTGCCAGCGAGGTGGTGTCGGGAGCCATACAGGACAACGACCGAGGCACCATCGTGGGGCGTCGCAGTTTCGGCAAAGGACTGGTGCAACGCGAATTTGACCTTCCAGGCGATGCTGCCATGCTGCTCACCATAGCACGCTACTACTCGCCTTCGGGCAGGTGCATACAACGGCCCTACGACAAGGGGAGCGACGAATACTACACCCAATATCTGATGCGGCTGCTCAACAGCGACGATGCCGACACCCTCTTTGATGCCGACACCGCGCAATGCTTCCTCACCAAGAAAGGTCGCAAAGTGTATGGCGGTGGCGGCATACAGCCCGACAAGGTGATACCTTTCGTTCACGACAAAGACCTTGTGTATTACAATCGTGTGCTTGATGCCAATGTGCCTCACGAGGCTGCCATGGATTACCTCCACCTGCATTACGGCGAGATCATCAAAAAATACCCCACCGCCGAAAGTTTTGAGAAGAACTTCCAGGTAAGTGACGCCGAGTGGAACCGTCTGCTGGCCTTGGCCGACAAAAAAGGACTGAAACGCGATGAGACCTGCATCAAGAAATACGGCAACGAAATAAAAGCACGCTACAAAGCCTTCCTGGCCCAGTCGCTCTACGGCACAAGCTCCTATTACCGCATTATGCTGCCCTTCGACGACGAACTCCAGAAAGCCCTAAAATAATAGACAATGAAAAAACACGCATTCATAATCGTCCTCTTGCTCACCGCAGTTTTTTCTGCAGGGGCACAAAAAGCCACCGTAAACGGAACCTTGAACGGTATGCCCGAAGGATCCTTGGCCATCTTATGCGCCGTCAATGGCAACCAGTTGATGCCCATCGACACCCTCAAACCCGACAGCAAAGGCAGTTTCCACTTCAGCGTGGAGCTGACACAGCCCACGCTCTATGTGCTGCAACCCAACATCCGTGATGGCGGATCGTGCCACCTGATGCTCGCCCCCAAAGACAAGGCCAGCATCGACCTGCTCTATCTGCCCGACCGTCATGCCTTTAAAATCAACTCCTGCAAAGGGTCGCAGAACATTGAGGTCTACCGTCAGTTCAACGACATCATCCTGGGGGCCGTCAATCAGACCCTCCAGCAACTTGCCCCCTATCAAATCGAGCAGCTGCTGATGAGCAACAAAGAGGTGCTCATCAGTGCCTTCCTGGCCACATTCTTTGAGCAAGACCTCGACAACCACGCCGCACTCTACACCGCTGTCCGCGATGCTTTGATAAAGAAATACCCCAACGACCCCTTCGTGCTGCACCTCAGCGACAAACTTCGCGGTCTCCTCGCCCCAGGCATGGAGGCTCCCGAGATAGCCATGAAAGACCCCCAAGGCAACATCCGCAAACTGTCCGACCTGCGTGGCAAATACGTTATGATTGACTTCTGGGCCTCGTGGTGCGGCCCCTGCCGCCGCGAGAACCCCAACGTGGTGCGGCTGTATCACAAATATCACGACAAAGGATTTGAGATTTACAGCGTATCGCTTGACAGAACGCGCGAGGCATGGCTGAAAGGCATTCAAGACGACGGCCTGATATGGCCCAATCATGTGAGCGACCTCAACGGATGGACCTCCTCGGGCGGCAAAAGCTACAACATCATGTCGGTGCCCGCCACCGTGCTTGTCGACCCCGACGGCAAAATCATTGCCCGCAACCTCCGAGGCACCGAACTGGAACAAAAACTGGAAGAAATATTCAATTAAGTGAATAGTGAATAGTGATTAGTGAATAGGGGCTGCCGCACCCAGTCACCAGTCACTAATCACAATTCACATTTCACAAAATAAAAAAGTATGATTACTACCACACAAATAGAAATGGCTCTAAGCCATGTCAATGACCCCGACCTGGGGCGCAGCCTCACCGAACTGGGCATGATAGAACACATAGCCATCGACGGCAAGAAAGTGTCGTTCGACCTGGTGCTCGACACCCCTAACTGCCCCATGAAAAAACGCATGAGCGACGACTGCATCAATGCCATACACGAATATGTCGACCATGAGGCCGAAGTCAACGTCAACCTCGTAGCCCGCGAGGTGGAGCGTACCGACCCCCACGAATATGTCCCTGGCGTCAAGAACGTCATCGTCGTGGCCTCGGGCAAAGGCGGCGTGGGCAAAAGCACCGTGGCTGTCAACTTGGCCGTCTCGTTGGCCAAGACAGGTGCCTCAGTGGGTTTGATTGATGCCGACATCTACGGCCCCTCCATCCCCATCATGTTCAACATCGGACAGGAAGACGTCTATGGCGAGCAGCACAACGGCAAGACCTATATGATGCCCGTTGAGCGCTACGGCATCAAACTGATGTCCATAGGCTTCCTCGTCGACCCCGACAAGGCCCTTGCCTGGCGTGGCCCTATGGCTTCGGGAGCCCTCAAACAGCTTGCTACCGAGACCTGGTGGGGCGAGATTGACTACCTCGTTGTTGATATGCCTCCGGGAACTGGCGATGTGCAGCTCACCTTGGCACAGACCCTGCCCGTCACGGGTGCCATCATCGTCAGCACCCCACAGCAGGTGGCCCTGGCCGACGTGGTGCGCGGTGTCGAATTGTTCCAGAACCCCAACCTCAACATCCCTGTGTTGGGCTTCGTCGAGAACATGGCCTACTTCACCCCTGCCGAGCTGCCCAACAACAAATACTACATCTTCGGCAAAGAAGGCTGCAAACGTCTTGCTGCCGAAATGAACGTCCCCCTGCTGGGCGAGATACCGCTGGTGCAGAGCATCGCCGAGAGCGGCGACAATGGCCGTCCCGTGTCGCTGTGGTCCGACCAAGAGACCCCCGAGAGCAAAGCCTTCATGCAGGTGGCCGAGAACACCATCCGTGAAATATGCAAATTACAAAAATAGTGATTAGTGAATTGTGAATAGTGAATTGTGAATAGGGGCTGCCGCCTCCCAGTCACAAGTCACTATTCACAATTCACAAATCACATAACAACAACGATATGACCGACCAAGAAAAAACCATCATTGAAGCGCGTGTCAAGAACGCCCTCGAGCAAATACGCCCCTACCTCCAGCAGGACGGTGGCGATGTAGAATATGTCGACATGACCAACGAAGGTGTCGTCATGGTGCGCCTCAAAGGCCATTGCGGCACATGTCCCCATGCCCTCCAAACCCTCAAACAAGGCATCGAGACCGCCGTCAAACGTTACATCCCCGAAGTGAAATCTGTCGAAAGAGTATGATATACACCAAAACGGGCGACACAGGCACCACCTCGCTGATAGGAGGCTCTCGCGTACTCAAATGCGATGTACGCGTGGAGGCTTACGGCACCGTCGATGAGCTTAACGCCCATCTCGGCCTCTTGTCCGAGATGCTGCGCCCTGTCGACAATGATCAGTTCGACTTCCTCAAAGGGGTACAGAACGACCTCTTCACCCTCCAGACACTCCTGGCTGCTGAAGAAGACTGCCCGTTGAAGCTGACACCGCTGTCCGACCAAGCCGTGGCGCATCTTGAGCAGCAAATCGACCACCTACAGGCGATACTGCCCCCGCTGCACAGTTTCGTCATTCCTGGTGGCAACATGCTCGGGGCTCAATGCCACATTGCGCGCACCATCTGCCGCCGCGCAGAACGCCGCACCGTAGAACTGTCACAACAATCACCCGTCACCCCCGACATCATACGCTACCTTAACCGACTATCCGACTACCTTTTCGTGCTTTCACGCCACTTGGTGCTATCCCAAAACGATGCCGAATCTGTATACTCTTTTAATGAAAAATGAAGAATAAAAAAAGGAGAGTAGACAGCCGCAAAACTTTTATTTGTGATTTTTAATTCTAAATTCAAAAAATTTCGTACTTTTGCAAAAAAATTGAGATACTATTATGTATTGGACACTTGAATTGGCAACAAAGTTAGAAGACGCTCCATGGCCCGCCACAAAAGACGAGTTAATTGATTATGCCCAACGTACAGGAGCACCGATGGAAGTAATAGAAAACCTTTTGGAGATAGAGGACGAAGGCGACCCCTACGAAAGCATCGAGGATTTATGGCCCGACTATCCCACCAAAGAAGACTTTTTCTTTCAGGAAGACGAATATTGATAACTCATATTGAAACCCGTCACCACTCACACGTCACTATTCACTAATAAAAAACTAATGAAAATCACATTTATCGGCTCTGGCAACGTGGCAACACATCTTGCTTTGGCCTTTTATACTCGGGGACATGTCATCAATCAGATATGGTCGCGCAATTATGAACATGCTCAACGATTGGCTTGTCGTGTCGAAGCCTTACCCACCAACGACATCCACACACTTGACAAAAGTTCCAACATCTATATCGTGGCCGTCAAAGACGACGCCCTGTTTGATGTGGCTCTCGACCTCCAGTTAGGCGATGCCCTCGTGCTCCACACCTCGGGCTCTGCCTCCATCGACGTGCTCAAATCTTGCAGCACCCGCTACGGTGTCATCTGGTCGCCACAGTCGTTCTTCATCGATGTGGCCATGGAATACAACGAGCTTCCATTCTGCATTGAAGGCTCCGACACCGAAACCGAGGCCGCCATTGACGAATTTATCGGCATGACTTCGCAACACATTTTCCATATCAGCTACGAGCAACGCCAATACCTCCACCTCGCCGCCGTGATGGTAAACAACTTCACCAACGGCCTCTACGCCACTGCCCAGCAGATATGCCGCGAACATGAGATGCCTTTCGAGCTCTTAGTGCCCATCGTCACCACCACCGCCAAACGCACACAATATGCCGATGTGCGCTACCAAATCACAGGTCCCGCCGCACGTCGTGACGGAAAGACCATCAAGACCCACCGTCAGCTCCTCAAGAACGACAAGGCCATGCTCGAACTCTACGACTTCATGACCAAATACATTCAGAACATCAAATAATGGTCGACACCCACTGCCACCTCTACGACGAGGCTTTCGACACCGACCGTGAACAAGCCGTAGAGCGCGCCCTACAAGCAGGAGTCGACACGATGCTTCTGCCAGCCATCGACAGCCAGAGCCTCTCTCGACAAGAAGCTCTGGCTGCTGCTTATCCCCAGTATTTTTACCAAATGATGGGGCTTCATCCCACTTCGATAGCCGACAACTATGACGAAGAACTCGCCCTGGTGCAACGCAAACTCTTCGCCCCCAATGCCCCCTACATCGCCGTAGGCGAAATAGGCCTCGACCTCTATTGGGACAAAACCTACCTCGAACAGCAGAAGGAGGTACTTCGCCGACAAATGCAGTGGGCCCACGAACTCCACCTGCCAGTATGCCTCCACGTGCGCAAAGCCCTCAACGAACTCTTCGGCGTGTTGCGCGACCTCAACTATGGCACCTTCCAAGGGGTGATGCACTGCTTCGGAGGCAGTGTGCAAGAGGCACAACATGCCGTCGAAATGGGCTTCCATATAGGCATCGGCGGCGTAGTGACATTCAAAAACGCCACCCTTGCCGAAGTGGCCCAAGCCGTACCCCTCGACCGCATACTGCTCGAAACCGACGCTCCCTACCTCTCGCCCGTGCCCCATCGCGGCCAACGCAACGAAAGTGCCTACATCCCCCTCATCGCACAAAAAATCGCCGACCTCAGAAACATTCCCCTCCAATCCGTTGCCGACACCACCACCGCAGCAGCCCGCACCCTCTTCCGCCTCCCATAGTGCCCCCCAATACCATCCTTTTCTATTCCGAGTATGGGCTCAATATGATTCGGATTTGCCGAACGCAAGTTCGATTATACTTATTCATAAACGAGTGAGCCCTCCATGTTTTCAAAAAAACATCCATAGTCCTCGACATTACTAAGTTATGCATATAACCAACAAAGCCCCCCGATGGGGAGGCTATGCTGGTTTTGTATATAAAGCGGCACAATACTATGTGTCGCTTCACAAGGTTTATCTCACAACGAGTTTCTTGACCATGTTGACGTTTTCGCCAGTGATGCGGACGAAGTAGGCACCCTGAGCGAGGTTGGCAACATTGAGGGTCTTGACACAGTCGGCGGCGCACTCCATGGTTTCGGAGGCAACGGTGCGACCGTTCATGTCGACAACAGCGATGTTGACCTTGCCGTTGACACCCGTGACACTGATGGTGGCAGCATCGTCAGCAGGGTTGGGGTAGACGCTGCACTGGGCGCTGGAGACGGTGCTGATGCCTTGGGTGCTGTCGGGAGCAAAGATGGCGGTGAGGACGATGTCGATGCCTTCGGGTATGGGGTCGTCAAAACCAATCTCGACGGGGTTCTCATCGGTGCGTTCGGTCTCACCCATAACAGAGGCCTCCCAAGCCACAAAGTGATATCCGGCAAATGGTGTGGCGGTGAGGGTGATTTCGTCGCCTACGGCAATAGTGTGCACTCCAGGAGCGGGGTCAATGGTGCCCATGGTGGAGTCATTGACTGCCAAGGTGAAGGTAACACTGTCGGTCTGGGGTCCAACACTGTTGGGAGCGAATACTGCGGTGACGGGAATAGTCAAACCAGCGGCTTCGGCAGGAATGGGAAGCATGAGAGGATTGATGGGGAGGGTGGTGCCCATAGCACTCCAACCCTCGAAATGGTAGCCCTCGTTTGCAAAGGCCTGAGCAGTGACCATTTGGCCAACGGCAAAGGTGTAGGTGCCCGCAGCGGGAATGGTGTAGCCCATGGCGGAATCGTTGACAGAGAGGATAATGGTGACGCTGTCGGTTTGAGGCCCAACACTGTCGGGAGCGAATACTGCGGTGACGGGAATGGTCAAACCAGCGGCTGCAGCAGGAATGGGAAGCATCAACGGATTGGTGGGGATTACCATGCCCATGGCGTTCCAACCCACAAAATGGTAGCCGCTGTTAGCAACAGCCTGAGCAGTGACCATATCACCCACGGCATAGGTATAGGTGCCTGGAGCGGGGGTAGTAATGCCCATAGCAGGGTCGTTGATGGAAAGGATGATGGTGGTAGAGTCGGCGACAAGGCTGGAAGAGGTGATACCCTTAATCATCCAGGAATAGTCCAGCGAACCCTCGGATGCGGTTATAAGGCTCATCCAATCGCCAAGATAGACCAAACTGCTATTGGTGTCGAGCAAACCAACGACAGCATCGGCAGGATAAGTCACATCATTGTTGGAGAAAGTAATCCAAAGGGGCTGGGTAGAACCGGCGAGGGCAACGGGGGTGGCAAGATGGATGGTGTTCCAGCCGATGGTGGTCATAGCCACAGCCTGGGTGTAGGCGGCGGTGCCGGAACCAGTGGCGTTTTGATAGACATTGAGGGTGTAAGTACCAGCATAGGAGATATGAATCATCACATCCGTGAGGTAGTCGCGTCCTGCAAGGCTGACAGCAGGGAAACGGATGCCCCAAGTGAGTTCACCACCGGCACCAATGCTCGAAGCAAAAGCATCGTCCTGACAATAGGAGATTGTGTCGCCCTCAAACACGGGAGGCAGGTCGGAGGCGAAGTTGGCAGTGAGGGAGATGGTTTGGCCGGCATAGCTGTCGGGGATGATAAAGGCCACGGGGTTGGTGGTCGTGATGCCGCCATCCAAATTCCAATTAACAAAATGATTGCCGCTGCTGGCAATAGCCTGAACAATCACAGTGTCGCCAACAAAGTAGGTATGGGTGCCAGGGGCAGGATTGGTGGTGCCGTAGGCGGCATTGTTGACAGCGATGTTGACGTAAGCGCTTGATGCGGGAGGAGGAGTGACGGTGGAGTCGACCACAGTAATGTCGTCAAGCACCAGCCAGTACTTATCACTGCAATTGTAGTGGCGGAAAGCAATCCAGACGCTCTGTCCGGCATAGGAGGAGAGGTCGATGGTGCGCTGGGTGTAGTTTGCCGACGAAAGGGTATATTGCTGCAAAGGAGCATTGGTGTCGAAGTTGCTCGGGGCGTTGCCCGTGGTGGAGAGATACACGGCATAGTGCTCGGCGGGATAGTTGGCATCCAATGCTCTGTCGTACCAGGTGAGGGTGTAGGGGTGGCCCGATTCAAAATCGAGACGAGGTGTCACCATCCAGTTATCGGGGGTCAAAGCGCCCACATCGTTTATATACGAGGCCGAAGCTATTACGTTGGGGCTGCCATTATGTCCATAAAAATCACCAGCCAAGAAGGTGGGATCCCAAGTGTAGCCATCGGCATCGGCATCGTAGAAACTCCAGCAGTCGAGGCTTTCGCCCGTCTCAAAGCCCATGGTGTAGGGGAAGGTGCTGATGCCATCGCAATCGGCGGTGGTGTCGGGTGCAAAGATGGCAGTAAGTGTTACGATAGTGCCATTGGGCAGGGGCAAGTATCCAAATCCCAAAGGATTGATAGTGGTGCTGGTGGACATACCCAAGTAGGAGGCCTCCCATTCAACGAAATGGTAGCCAGGGTAAGAAATGGCGGTGAAAGTAGTGGATTGACCCTCGGTAAAAACGTATGAGTTTGGAGCAGGATTGGTGGTGCCCATAGTGCTGTCGTTGACCGAGACTACGACAGTGATGCTCGAAGTGGGAGGAGGTGCGATGGTGGAATCAATCACGGAAATGTCGTCAAGTTCCAGCCAGAACATATCGGAGCAATTGTAGTGGCGGAAAGCAATCCAGACGTTCTGTCCGGCATAGGAGGAGAGGTCGATGGTGCGCTGGGTGTAGTTGGAAGACGAGAGGGTGTACTGCTGCAGAGGAGCATTGGTGTCGAAGTTGCTCGGGGCATTGCCGGTGGTGGAGACATACACGGCATAGTGCTCGGCGGGATAGTTAGGATCCTGGGCTCTGTCGTACCATGTGAGGGTGTAGGTATGGCCCGAAACAAAATTGAGACGGGGTGTCACCATCCAGTTGTCGGGGGTCAAAGCACCCACGCCCGACGCATACGAGGCCGAAGCTATCAGGTTGGGGCTGTCGTTGTGGCCATAATTCTGACCCGCCAGGAAGGTGGGATCCCAATTGTAGCCATCGCCGTCGACATCGTAGAAGTTCCAGCATTCGAGGCTCTCGCCCGCCTCAAAGCCCATGGTGTAGGGGAAAGTACTGATGCCGCCACCGCAATCGATAACGGTGACCTGCAAGGTGTCGTGAGCGATGCCTGTAGAGGTAGTGGCGGTGCAGATTACATTGAAAGTGCCGCCAACATTCCAAACCGCAGAGGCTGTGGCACCCGTGGCGGTGGAAGGAGTGGCACCATTGAGCTGCCAGCTATAGGTGGCGCCTGTGGGACCAACGGCGGTGAAGGTAACTGAGGTGCCTGTGTGGAAATTGGCAGGGCCACTGATAGCCACTGTGGGGGCAGGCATGGTGTTGGAGAGGATGCCCTTGATCATCCAGGTATAGTCCATAGAAAAAGTGGTGAGACTCATCCATTCTCCAAGGTTGACCAACTTGCCATTGGTGTCGGACAAACCGGCAACTCCATCGGCAGGATAGTCCACACCACTATTAGAGAAGGTGATCCAAAGGGGCTGCGTGGAGCCCGTGAGTACAACAGGGTTGGCCATATGGATGGTGTTCCAACCTGTGTCGGACATGGCCACAGCCTGAGTGTAGGCGGCGGTGCCAGCACCAGTGGCATTTTGATAGACATTGAGGGTGTAGGTGCCAGGATAGGAGATGTGGATCATCACATCGGTGAGGTAGTTGTGGCTGGAAACGGCGCTTGCAGGGAAACGCACACCCCATGTGAGACTGCCGCCAGCACCAATGCTCGTAGCGTATGCGTTGTTCTGACAATAAGATATTGTGTCGCCGGTTACAGGAGGATCAACAGGCGAACCACCGTTGAAGATGCCACGGATGGCTACCGAGTATTGGGGATAATAGGAATAATACGACGAGAGGCTGCTGCCCCAGAGGAAACCGTTGCCGTTGCCGCAACCCGTGGCAAGGGGTGCGGGATAGGCTATGGTGTTGTTGTGCAGGACAAGATAGATGTCCTGAGTGCCTGTGACGGCCACAGGCGAGGCGAGGGTGACGGTGCGCCAAAAGCCTTCATCGGCTTCGGTGAAGACGACGTTTTGGTTGACCACCTGATTGGAGGTGCTGCCGAGACGCACCTGCACATCGTAGCTGCCGGCATACTTCACATACATCTGCACAGCCGTGAGGCTGCTGCCTGCGGTGAGCACTGCCGAGGGCAGTTTGATGCCCCAGTATTTGTCGTCGCTGTCGTTGCCTGTGCCAAAACAAATACCGGTAACAGAACCCGAGGTATAGCCCAATGTATCGCCCGAGAGGGGCTCGAAGATGGCGGTGTAGGAACGGCTGCCGCCCGTGGCGGTGATGGTGCGGGGGTTGTAGGCGTTGTTGTCGTCCCAGTGCACAAAGCGGCAATTGGGGGCAGCGGTGGCCAGAAGGGTGTATTCGGTGCCGAAAGTGTAGGTGCCACTGCCAATGACGTCACCGTAGGTGGCGTTGGACGCTGTGGCCGTCACGGTTGTAGAGGCTGTGCTGCTCCAGTCGTCGTTGGGGTGGATGCCGATGGTGGCGACATTCTGGACATTGTAGGTGCCGCTGCTGTTGCCGCCGATACCACCCACACTGGGATTGAGGCTGCCCATGGTGAAATAGCCATCGCAATAGCCGCCCCAGCCCCAGTTGAAATGGAACTGGCCGTTGTTGTCATAGCCGTCGCATACAAAGCTGTGGCCGCCGTCACTGCTCCGACCCGAATAGAGGATAGGTCTGCTGGCATCGAGTTCGGCACGGAGCAAGGCACTCCAAGCGTTGTCGGAATAGGCGTCGCGGAATACAGAACGTATGTCGCTGCTGTATTTGAAATAATATTGCAAGGCATACTCCGAAGAGGCCTCGTTGTTGATAGAGTAGTTGTTGGCACCGCTGCCGGAGACGCTATAGTCCATCTCCACAGCCACACCCACATGGTACATCAACGTGGCAACGGCGTTGATTTGGGCCGGGGTGCTGGATGAGGTCAACACGTTGGGCATCGAGGGCCAGGCGTAGGTGGTGTTGCCGAAATTAGCCGAGAGGGTGTCGTAGTCACTATGCGTATAGCTGTGGCTGCCGTAACCCGTGGTGGGCCAGTTGTGGTACTTCATAATCTGGGCCGTGGCTGTGGCCACACAACCTGTAACGGCATTTTCGCCTTCATAACTGTCGTAGGGGCAGAGGTTGTTGTAATAAGGGCTCTGGTTCCAGTAGGTTAAGAGCAGCGGCGACACCGTGGTGTTCAGTGCCGGCATATAGCCGCCCTCGGCCAGCTGACGCCACTGGTCGGCCACCTCGTCAAATCTGCCGTCCGAGGTGCGCAGGGGCGACTGGTGGTTTTTGTAGAAACGAATGGCCCCCTCGTAATCTTCGAGCCAGCCGCGCACATTCTCGGGCATATTCTCTGCCGTGAAAAAACTGGTGGCAGAATAGCCCAAGATGGGTACCACACAATCGTCGGCCGAGACGAGGATGAAACCCTCGCCCCCCTGTCCGGCAAAAACATAGAACTCCGTAAAAGGAGTAGTGGAGGTAATATCGGTCAACTGCAAACTGATGCCCTGAGATTTCAAAAAACTCTGAGCAACAGTTTTCGCCCTGTCAACCGACACGGGTGCCGCCGAGGCGACAACGGCAACGACCATCATGACGGCCATAGCCAAAAACAACTGTAATCTACGTTTCATAATAATCTTTGTTTTAATAATATTATTCAACAATTAATTTGCAAATATACGATTTTTTTTAAACATGCAAAAAAATCATCGACACGACAAGAAAAAGAGGGCGCCCCAAAAGCGCCCTCTTTTCCAAATATCAATTAGCTATAAAACTACTGCTGTTGTTTTTCACCCGTTACACGCTCAAGCCACTTGACCATGCAGAGCATAACAATCATCGACAGCAGACACACGCTCATAAATACAATCCAAGCCTTCCAAATGGGGAACTTGTTGTACAGCAGCGGACCAATCCACAGGAAGCCATTGCCCACAGCGGTGGCACCCAGCCAGAGGCCCTGGCAGAGACCGAGGAGGTTCTTGGGGGCGACCTTGGAAATGAAGCTCAGACCCAGCGGGCTGATGAACAGCTCGGCAACGGTCATGAAGAAGTAGTACACAATCAGCACCCACGGAGCGGCCTTCATGGCGGCAGCCGAGGTGGCATCGAGACCGCGGAAGTCTGTGGCCGAAGGATAACCCATGCGGCTGCAGAAAATGGTCATAAACAAATAGGCACATGCGGCGATACCCATACCGATGGCAATCTTTTTGGGAGTGGACACACCCTTGCCTTTCTTGGTGAGGCCTTCAAAGAGCCACATGATGGGGAATGTCAGCACAATGACAAAGAACGGGTTGACAGCCTGCCAAATCTCGGGTGCGAGGCTCTCGGTGTGGACAAAGTCACGAGCAAAGAGCGACATGGAGGTGCCGTTCTGATGGAACGAGAACCAGAAGAACACGGCGATGATGAGCACGGCAAACATAGCGTAAAGGCGCTGTTTGAGCTCCTTGGCCATAGCCTGTTTCTCCTCGGCAGTATAGGTGACGCTCTCGGCGGCAGCCTTCTTGCCAGGAGTCGGGAAACGTTTCTTGGTGCAGACGAAAATCACCAGCGAGATGACCATAGCACACACAGAAGCGATGAACGAATAGTGGACACCCGTGTTGAACACGTTCAGATAATTCTGGCAGAGTTCCTGAGTGGCAGCAGTATCGGCAGGCAGGGCGACGTTCATATTGGCGAAGAGCTCGGTCATCTTGGTGATGGCATCGGTACCCATAGCGGCACCCGTGGCGATGAACTGATGGCAGAGGGCTGGCAGGTCGGCATTGTATTCAAAACCATTCTGACCCAACCACCAGCTGCGGAGCAGAGGAGCCACAAAAGGAGCAATCAAGCCGCCCACATTGATGAACATATAGAAAATCTGGAAACCGCTGTCGCGCTTGTTCTTGGCCTGAGCCAAAGCCTCGGGGCCCTGTTTGGCAGCCTCGGCCTCGAAGTTGTCGTACATCTGACCCACGATGGCCTGCAGGTTGCCCTTGAACAAACCATTACCGAAAGCAATGAGGAAAAGGGCGGCACAAGTGAGGGGCAGCAGCCAGCCGATATTGGCCGAAGTGGCCAAAATGGGGATGGCCAAGATGACATAGCCCGAAGCCATGACAAGCAGACCCGTCTGAATGGTGCCTTTGTAATTCTGAGTGCGGTCGGCTATAATACCGCCCACAAGGCTCAGGATGTAAATGCCCATGTAAAAAACCGAATAAATGGCGGTGGCTTTTTCCTCGGCAAGACCGAACTTGGAGCAGAGGAAGAGCACCAACACAGCGTTCATAATATAGTAGCCAAAACGCTCACCCATATTACTCAAAGCCGCAGCGATTAGACCTTTTGGATGTCCTTTCATAATTGTAATTTGTTAATTAATAATATGTTATTTAACTTTTTATATTTTCTTTTACCAAGAATTAACTTGCAAATATACGAATTTTTCTGAATTTTTCGTAACTTTGCAACAAAATTAACACTCCCAAGCCATGGAAAACTCCCTCCTGGAACCTGCCCTGAAAGCCCTCTGCGAAGGCCAAACCCTCCTCTACCCCACCGACACCATCTGGGGCATCGGCTGCGACGCCACCAACGCCCAAGCCGTGGAAAAAATCTACGCCATCAAGGAGCGCGACCACACCAAATCGATGCTCGTCCTGGCCTCCCCCACCATGCTCTCACCCCTCCTGCCCCCCGAAGCCGCCGA
>JAZUFY010000138.1:0-13896 GCA_045640925.1 Bacteroidales bacterium | reverse complement strand
TCGGGGAGGTTTTCGACGCGGTTGGAGATGAAGAATGTTTGTCCGCCGCGCGACATTTCGTAGCGTATGGCGTCGCGTATGGTTTCTTCGTCGAAGGTGCCGAGTTCGGTTTGTATGGGCTGCCGGTTGGGGGGCGGGGTGCGGATGACGCTGAGGTCGCGGGCGCCCATGAGGCTGAATTGGAGGGTGCGGGGGATGGGTGTGGCGGTGAGGGTGAGGCAGTCGACGTTGACTTTCATCTGGCGGAGTTTTTCTTTGGCGGCGACGCCGAATTTTTGTTCTTCGTCGATGATGAGGAGTCCGAGGTCTTTGAATTTTAGGTTTTTGTTGGTGATGGCGTGGGTGCCGATGAGGATGTCGATTTTGCCGCTTTGGAGGTCGCGGAGTATCTGGCTGCGTTCTTTGGCGGTGCGGAAGCGGTTGAGGTAGTCGATGTTGACGGGGAGGCCTTGGAGGCGCTGGCGGAAGGTGTTGTAGTGTTGGAAGGCGAGGATGGTGTTGGGGACGAGGAGGGCTACTTGTTTGGAGTCGCAGACGGCTTTGAAGGCGGCGCGGATGGCTACTTCGGTTTTGCCGAAGCCTACGTCGCCGCAGATGAGGCGGTCCATGGGTGAGGGGGATTCCATGTCGTGTTTGACGTCTTGTGTGGCGCGGAGCTGGTCGGGGGTGTCTTCGTAGAAGAAGGAGGCTTCGAGTTGCTGCTGGAGGTAGTTGTCGGGGCTGTAGGCGAAGCCTTGCGAGGCTTTGCGTTTGGCGTAGAGGAGGATGAGGTCGCGGGCGATGTCTTTGACTTGTTTTTTGGTTTTTTGCTTGAGCACTTGCCAGGTGTTGGAGCCGAGGCGGTTGAGGGTGGGGGTGGTGCCTTCTTTGCCGACGTAGCGGCTGATTTTGTGGAGGCCGTGGATGGAGATGTAGAGGACGTCGTTGTTTTTGTAGATGAGGCGGATGACTTCCTGTGTGCGCCCGTTGGTGGTTATTTTTTCGAGTCCGGAGAAGCGGCCTACGCCGTAGTCGATGTGGGTGATGTAGTCGCCCGGGCGGAGTTCGAAGAGTTCTTTGAGTGTGAGTGCCTGATGGGCGTCGCGGAGGTCGCGGACGGTGTAGCGGTGGTAGCGTTCGAAGATTTCGTGGTCGGTGAAGATGAGTGTTTTGTGGTCGTGGTCGATGTAGCCGTGGCTGAGGCCGCACTGGATGAAGGTGGGTGGCAGGGGGAGTTGTGCGTTTTCGGCGAATACTTTTTGTAGGCGGTGCTGCTGGGAGTCGTTGGTTGTGGTGACGATGATGTGGTAGTTTTTTTCGGTGTATTGCCGCAGGCTGGAGGTGAGGAGGTCGAATTGTTTGTTGAAGGCGGGCTGTGGTTCGGTGCTGGCTGTGAGGGTGTCGCTGTCGGTGAAGTAGGTGCTGTTGCCGTATTCGATGATGCGGCACCGGAGGAGTTGCCGGAGGAAGTCGTTGGCGGAGCTGTAGAGGGTGTCGTTGCGGCCCGCGTCGGCGAAGAGGTTTTCGATGGTGTCGGCGGCGAACATGAGTGCCTGCACCCATACGCGGTCGGAGGAGGCGAGGTAGTGTAGGAGGTTGACTTTTTCTTCGACTACGATGGCCGGCTGCTGGCTGCGGGCGAGGTTGGGGAGGATGCTTATTTGGTCGAGTTGTTTGATGGAGAGCTGTGTGGCGGGGTCGAAGGTGCGGAGGGATTCGACGGTGTCGTCGAAGAATTCTATGCGGAAGGGGTGTTCGCCGGCGAAGGAGTAGACGTCGATGATGCCGCCACGGACGGCGTATTGGCCGGGGTCGACGACGAAGTCGACGCGCTCGAAGTTGTATTCCTGGAGGGTTTCGATGACGAAGTCCATGGTGAGGCTGGCGCCGCGCGCGATGGTGAGGGTGTTGCGGGTGAGGGTGCGGGAGGAGATGACTTTTTCGCAGAGTGCTTCGGGGTAGGTGATGATGATGAGGTTGCGGCCCGCGTTGAGTTGTTTGACTACTTCGCTACGCTGTAGGATGTTGGCGTTGTCGTGGGGGAAGAGGTCGCCGCCGTCGTCGTCGACGGGCTGGCCGGGGGAGGTGCGGCGGACGAATTTGCGGTAGGAGGTGGGGAAGAGGAGGGCGTGCTTTTGGTCGAGGTCGAGGTCGGTTTCTTCGAGCAGTGTTTCGATGTCGTTGAGGAGGTAGTAGGCTTCTTCTTTGTCGGAGGCGATGAGCATCTGGGTGACGGAGAAGTTGTTTTGGAGGGCGGTTGTGGCGGCGATGATGGCGGGCATGGAGCCTGTCATTCCGTTGATGTGCAGCCGGTCGGCGCCCGAGGAGAGTTTTGCCAGGAGGTCGGTGACTAATTGCGAATGGAGGTATAGGTCGGTGAGAATCATGTTGGGTCGCTACATTAATATATACAAACTGCAAAGATACGATTTTTTTTTGGAATATGAGGTTTTGTGATTTATGATTTGTGATTAGTGACTTGTGAATAGTGACTTGTGACTTGTGACTTGTGAAATGTGAAATGTGAATAGTGAATAGTGAATAGTGACTGGGAGGGCGGCAGCCATCTGTCATCTTTCATCTGTCATCTTTCATCTCTCATAACTGGGAGGGCGGCAGCCATCTTTCATCTTTCATCTTTCATCTGTCATCTTTCAACCGTCATCTTTCATCTTTTTTCGCAAGGGTAGGCAATAAAAGGGGTTTTGGGGCGTTATGGTTGGATATGGATAAGATTACTATACTTTGGGCTGACGATGAAATCGAGCTGTTGAAGCCTCACATTCTGTTTCTGGAGGAGCGGGGCTATGAGGTTATTCCCGTGGTGAGCGGCACGGAGGCGTTGGACGAGATTGAGGAGGCCGACGGCGAGCACAGGCTGATTGACATTGTTTTTCTGGACGAGAATATGCCCGGCCTGAGCGGGTTGGACTGTCTGGCACAAATCAAGGCGCAGCACCCCAATATGCCTGTGATAATGATTACCAAGAGCGAGGAGGAGCATATTATGGATGAGGCGCTCGGGAGCAAAATCAGCGACTACCTTATCAAGCCTGTCAATCCGAATCAGATTCTGTTGGCTATCAAGAAGCATACCGATGCGAGGCGTTTGCAGTCGGAACGGTCGACGATGAATTATCAGCAGCAGTTCAGGGAGATAGGTATGGAGCTGTCGTCGAGGCTGGATTATGACGAGTGGGCGCAGCTGTACCGCAAGCTGGTGTACTGGGATTTGGAGCTGAGCGGCACGGAGGATGAGAATATCCACGAGATTTTCGTTTCGCAGAAGGCGGAGGCCAATCAGCTGTTTTGCAAGTATTACGAGAGGAACTATTTGGACTGGTTGAACGGGCTGTCGGGCGAGGATAAGCCTACGCTGTCGCCTACGGTGCTGCGGGAGAGGTTGTTTCCGCTGCTGAAGGAGGATGTGCCTACGTTTCTGATTGTGGTGGACAATTTCAGGTACGACCAGTGGAAGTATTTGCAGCCCGCGATAGAGAAGTATCTGCGGACGGTGGACGACGGTCTGTTTTACAGTATTTTGCCCACTACGACGCAGTTTGCGCGCAATGCGATGTTCGGTGGTCTGATGCCGTCGGAGATTGAACGGAAGTATCCGCAGTATTGGGTGAACGAGGATGAAGAGGGGTATAAGAACCAGTATGAGAATGAGTTGCTGGACGAGAATTTGCGTAGGCACGGGTTCAATATCAGGCATACGTACCATAAGGTGCTCAATGCGCAGTATGGCCGCAAGATGGTGGAGAATCTTGCGTCGCTGATGGAGAATAAGTTGAATGTGATTATATATAATTTCGTCGATATGCTCTCGCACGCGAGCACGGACAGCAATATTGTGCGCGAGCTGGCTGCTGACGAGAAGGCTTACCGCTCGGTTACGCTGTCGTGGTTTGAGAACTCTCCCTTGGCCGAGGCATTGAAGTTTTTGGGCACAAAGGATTGCAATGTGGTTATCACCACGGACCACGGCTCGGTGCGTATAGACCGCCCTGTGAGGGTGAAGGGGGATGCGAGTGTGAGCGTGAACCTGCGCTACAAGCAGGGGAGGCTGCTGGATTATAACCCCAAGGAGGTGTTCGAGGTGAAGGACCCCGCCAAGGCTTTCCTGCCACGCCGACACGTTACGTCGCCGTATATCTTCTGCCGCGAGAACGATTTTTTTGCCTACCCCAACAATTACAACCAATACGTGCAGTATTACACCAACACCTTCCAGCACGGAGGCATCTCGATGGAGGAGGTGATGATTCCATTTATTGTTTTAAAAAAGAAATGACTATGAAGAAATTATTAGCAATTCTATTATTTGTAACCCCTATTGCACTATTCACTACGCCCACTAAGGCCCAGTATCAGTTGTTGAATCCTGGTTTTGAGAGCTGGTCGGGTTCGGGTTTGCAGGACAAACCGAGCTATTGGAGTTCGTTTCCGCAGTCGGACGGCAGATGGGCCGGGGTTGCCAGCACGGCACAGCATTACCACCGCACGGGAGGCCGTCTAAGCAACGCGGGCAATTCGTACCTGACGATATTTTCGCGCAAAGTGCTGGGTATTTGTGCCAACGGCAATATGACTACGGGACGCATACATGCGGGTTCGACAAATGCCGCCAGCACGGATAATTACAATTATACGCAGCGAGGCTCGTATGCCCACCCGTTTGAGGGACATCCCGATTCGATGTATGTGTGGGTGTCGTTTTACGCTGCTGATACGGCTTCGAAGGGTTCCATCAAGGCCTATATCCACGGCGACCTCGATTTCCGCGACCCCAACGATGCGGGCGATGCTGCCAATTATTGCGGCAGAGCGTCGACCACGTTCACACGCACCACATCGTCGAAGACTCTCCCCTGTTGGGCACAGTTGCACACGGCTTTTGTTTATGACGGTAACTCGACGGCCAATTATATACTTGTGTCGATGACTACCAATGCGGAAGCGGGCGGCGGAGAAGCTGCCGATTCGCTGTCGGTGGACGATATAGAGTTTGTTTACAGCGCCTGGCTCCGCGATATGCTGCTCAACTGGGTGCATTTGGAAGGTTTTAGCGCGGAAAAGATGGATTATGTTGACACACTGGAGAATACAATGGCTGTTCGCAACGCCACGGTGCAACCTTACACGCAGTCGGATTACGCCACGATGAGAGTGGACACGGTGAAGGTGGACAACCATACACGCAGGTTTGTGGTTCATGTGGTGAGCGAAGACGGTCTTACAAGCAGGGATTACACGATGACGCTGTATAGTGCCGATACGACCGACTGTACGTTGGATATTGATGATTATCAGGACGACGCGAAGGTGTCGGTTTATCCCAATCCTGCCGAGGGGAGTGTGACGGTGGAGTCGGGCAGCGGGATTATGGAGGTTGTGCTGACCAATATGGCTGGGCAGCAGGTGATGCGGCAGCAGTGTGACGGCGAGAGGATGTTGAGGATAGACCTCGGGTCGGTTGCATCGGGGGTGTATGTTGCCACAATTCGCACCCGCGAGGGTTTCGTTACAAGAAAAGTCGCTAAAAAGTAAGCCTTTACAGTTTCATAGAGAGCGATATTCTGTGTCGCCGCAAGTCGACCTCTATCACTTTGACCTGCACATGCTGGTGAAGGTGGACTATTTCGGAGGGGTCGTTGACGCGGCGGTTGGCGAGTTGGCTGATGTGTACCAGTCCGTCCTGGTGTACGCCCACATCGACGAAGGCACCGAAGGCGGTGATGTTGGTCACGATGCCGGGGAGCACCATGCCTTCTTTCAGGTCTTCGATGCGTGTGACGTTTTTGTCGAACTCGAAGACTTCGAATTTGGCACGGGGGTCGAGGCCTGGTTTGTCGAGTTCTTTGAGGATGTCCTGCAAGGTGGGGAGGCCGCAGTCGGCTGAGACGTATTTTTGGATGTCGATTTTGTCGCGGAGGGCTTTGTCGGCCATAAGTTGCTGGACGGTGGCACCATTGTCGCGGGCCATTTGCTCCACCAAGGCGTAACGCTCGGGGTGTACCGCGCTGCGGTCGAGGGGGTTGTTGCTCTCGCGCACCCGCAGGAATCCAGCGCACTGCTCAAAGGCTTTGTCGCCCAGACGTTCCACTTTTTTCAGCTCTTGTCGCGAATGGAAGGCACCCTGGCGGTTGCGGTAATCCACTATCTTGTCGGCCAGGGCGGGACCGATGCCGCTGACATAGCTCAGGAGCTCGCGGCTGGCGGTGTTGAGCTCCACACCCACACTGTTGACGCAACTCACCACGACGTCTTCCAGACTTTCTTGCAGAAGGTTTTGGTTGACATCGTGCTGGTATTGCCCCACGCCGATGCTTTTGGGGTCGATTTTCACCAGTTCGCTGAGGGGGTCCATCAGTCGTCGCCCGATGCTCACGGCCCCACGGACGGTGACGTCGTAGTCGGGGAACTCTTTTCGGGCCACCTCGGAGGCGCTGTAAACCGATGCTCCGCTCTCGCTCACCATAACTGCGATGAGTTTGCGGTTGAAATGGCACCGTTTCACCACCTCTTCGGTTTCGCGTCCTGCGGTGCCGTTGCCGATGGCGATGGCTTCGATATGAAAGGCTTCCACAAGGGCTTCCAATTTGGCTATGGCGGCACGTTCCTCGCGCACCGAGGTGAAGGGGTAGATGGTCTCGTTGTGCAACAATTGGCCTTGTGCATCTAAGCATACGGTTTTGCAGCCTGTGCGGAATCCTGGGTCGATGGCCAAAATTCGCTTCTGCCCTAAGGGTGAGGCGAGAAGAAGCTGGCGGAGGTTTTCGGCGAAGACACGGATGGCCTCTTTGTCGGCTTTCTCCTTCAGGAGGTTGTAGAATTCGTTTTCAATGGAAGGGGCGAGGAGGCGTTTGTAGCCGTCGCGGACGGCCAGGCCGACCTGTTCGGAACTTGAGTATTGTCCGCTCACAAATTGCCGTTCCAGGGCCTCGTAGGCGGGTTCGTCGTCATCGGGCATCACATGCACCCTGAGCATACCCTCTTCTTCGCCACGGAACATGGCCAGGATGCGGTGGGAAGGGGCCCGCATGGCGTTCTCTTTCCACTCGAACCACGACTCGTATTTTCCCGCCTCCTCTTCCTTGTTTTTGACCACTTTGGATGAAAGCATGGCGGTGCGGCGGAACAGGTTGCGCACCTTGTTGCGGGCTTGGAGGTTCTCGCTCACCCGCTCGGCGATGATGTCGCGGGCGCCAGCCAGGGCCTCGTCGCAGGTGTTCACCCCTTTGTCGGGGTTGATGTAGCGTGAAGCCATCTGCTCAAGGTCGCACGAATACTGCTTTTGAATTTCGTTGGCCAAGGGCTCCAAACCTTTTTCTATGGCCATAGTGGCGCGGGTGCGGCGTTTGGGCTTGTAGGGGAGGTAGAGGTCTTCGAGTTCGGTCATAGAGGCGGCTGCCATCAGCTGTTTTTCGAGCTCAGGGGTGAGCTTGCCTTGTTCGCTGATGGAGGCAATGATGGCCTCGCGCCGCTTGTCCAGTTCTTTGAGTTTGATGAGCAGGTCGCGGATGGCGGTTATCTGCACTTCGTTGAGGCTCCCAGTGGCCTCTTTGCGGTAGCGGGCGATGAAGGGCACTGTGGCGCCTTGTTCGAGCAGTTCGATGGTTTTCTCAACCTGACGGGTGTTGAGGTTGAGGTTTTGGGCAATGATGGAGGCGTAGTTCATTGATAAATATTATATTGACAATACTCAAAGTGATTTTTAATATTTGCAAAAATACAAAAAAATAATGGAATACGCGCCCGAAAATTCATAAAAGTGCTAATATGATTGTTATAGAATGGTTGGACGAGGGATGTTGGCGAGAAGATGGGAAAGAACAAAGTCGAGAGAGAACGATTTGAAATATTGGGGATTGTCTATTCGGCAAAGAATCAAAGGGGTACAAAAAAAGATTGGCAAAAGTTATTTTTTTTACAAAGTATCGAAAAAAAAATGTATATTTGCAAAAAAATAGAAAATTAATTCATTATTTATTATTAATTAAAAATCAATTTACTATGAAAAAAGTTTTATCGATTGTAGCCGTTTTATTGATGGCTGTTGCGGTAAATGCCCAGGTGCTTCTCAACGAAGACTTCTCGGGTGGCATTCCTTCCACATGGACCATGTTCACTGATGGTCATTCTGCCCACAATGCAAGCCAGACCGCTGCTTGGTCTGTCTCCAATGATTGCGGCAATCCTGCTCCTGGTGTTGTCAGTGCTTCTTGGTTTGACCCCGCTGGTACCGCTGACCGTTGGTTGATTACCGATGCCATCGAAATCCCCACTACTGGATACGTTTTCTGCATCGAAGCTGCTTGCTATGAGGCTGCTTATCCCGATGGCTTCATGGTGAAAGTGTCTACCACCGACCGCGAAAGCCGTGCCTCCTTCACCGAGACCATTATCAACGTCAGCGCTTGCACTGATGTTTTCACCGAATATCGCGGCTCGCTCGATGCATTTGCTGGCCAGACTATTTATATCGCTGTGATTCAGAACTCCAACGATATGAACTTCCTCATTGCCGATAACTTCAAGGTTCAGGTTCCTCCTGCCAATGATATCAACATCGTTTCTCTCGATATGCCTGCTTTCGCACCCCTCGGTTCGGGCATTAATGTGAACGGTACCATTCGCAGCAACGGCGCTGTCGCCCTCACTTCCTATGATGTGACTTACACCGTGAACAATGGTGCTCCTGTCACCTACACCGTCAGTAATATCAACATTCCTTACGGTTCGACCCACAATTTCACTCACAATGTGCCCTTCACTCCTGAAGCTGCTGGCACTTATTCTATTTCGGTCACCGTTGCTAATCCTAATGGTGAGGAAGACCCCTCTTTCGACGACAACAGCCTGGTCAATGACGTTGTTGTTTATGACCCCTCTACAACGGTTTCTCGTACCAACATTCTTGAGCAGTTCACTGGTGCCTCTTGCGGTTACTGCCCCGCTGGTGCAGAGCGTATCTCCCAAGCCGTTTCTGGCCGTAATGTCATCTGGGTTACCCACCATGCTGGTTTCGGCACTGATGGTCTCTCCAACGCTTCCAGCAGCCAGTACACCTTCTTCTACAATGCTGGCGGCGCCACCTACGCTCCCGCTATGATGGTCAACCGTTACCATGGTGACGCAGAAGAACCCGGCCCCGTGGTCAGTGTTTATGCCACCAATCAAATTGCTGCTTATCTCGATGCAATGGGCAATGTCCCCTGCTTCCTGAATCTCGACATGAGCGGCCTCAGCTTTGATGCCAATACCCGTGTTCTCAGCGGTAATGTCACTGGCCATTTCACCAGCAATGTTTACAACAGCAATACTCGTCTGACCCTCTTCCTCATTGAGGATTCTATCGATATGGACCAGGCTGACTACTACAATGGTACCGCTCCTAACTATCTGGTTCCCTACACCCACATGCACACTTGCCGTGGCACTCTCACCAACGCTTGGGGCGATGCCATCACTCCCGATGCCAATGGCGATTTCACCTATAACGTGAATTATACTCTTCCTGCCAACCACAAGGCTTGGCGTTGCCGCGTTGCCGGTATCGTTGCCGACTACGTCTCCAGCGATGCTAACGCTTGCACCGTCTACCAGGCTGCTTCCACCGACAATTTCAACGCTCCTTATGTCGGTATCAGCGAGGCCAACGAGGTGTCCCTCCGTGCTTATCCTAACCCCGCTACCGACTACATCACTGTTGAAGCTGGTGCCGTTATCAACGAAATCGTTCTCATCAACTCCATCGGTCAGACCGTTCAGACCCTCAACAATGTCAACAGCGAATATGCCGTCCTGAACACTCAGAACCTCGCTACTGGTGTCTATATGTTGAGCATCCGTACCAACAATGGTTTGGCTACTCAGCGTATCAGCGTTGTTCGTTAAGCAATGATTTTTGTCGCTTGACATAAAATGTAAGAGGGCATCCGCAAGGGGTGCCCTTTTACGTTATTATGCAGTGAGCCGTATACGTTGGTTCCCCCCTAAAAAAGTGTGCCCGACCCAGCCGTATGCAAGGTCTTTTTTCGCCCAAGAAAACGGCAAAAATGTTTAATTTATATAATAAACAATTTTTTTTTCCGTTATTTTTCAAAAAATGTGTAACTTTGCATTTTGAAACATTATATCCGATTATGAAGAAAATAGCTCTGATACTTGCCCTTACTGCCGTATTGTTTTCGGCTAATGCCCAACAAGTTAGTTCTCGCGCCAAGGCTGTAAGAATGTTGGCATACGCGCGTCCAGAATATATGGTGAAAGATGTGAAAGTGTACGCCGACACGATGACGGTGTTCGCTTTGTCCGACTATCCCATCTATCCTTTGGGTAAATGGGGCACGGTGGAGGACTTTATCACCAACAATCAGCTCCTGTGGTACCGCGAGAGCGGCTATAAGACTTTCTACGACACTATGACGGTCTCGGTCAACACCCTCAAGCGTCTCGACGGAACCAACATCAACGTCTATCGCAGCATCTGGACTAAGAAACTTGAGATGGTGGCCGCCAAGATTACCGACAGTGCCGTGGTGCTCGACAACGGCATCCGCGTGGGAATGACCAAGGAGCAGGTCTTTAAGACCATCTTCAAGAGCTATCCCAAGTCTTACACTACCGACATCAATGTCCTCAAGGTCATCGCAGGTGCCGCCGAAGTGGGCGAAATCTACACCTTCAAGGGCAACAAGCTCCGCCACATACAGATTGTCAGCCGTTACAAGTATTATTGATTGTTTCGGCATGGCTTCGGCTGTGTTTTGAATTATGCGGAAGATAGGTCTTTTTTTCGGCTCTTTCAACCCCGTGCATGTGGGGCATTTGATTATTGCCAACACGATGCTCGCCAACAGCGATTTGGAGGAAGTGTGGTTCGTGGTTTCGCCGCAGAACCCCCTCAAAGAGCGCAAAACATTGTTGGCTGACCAGCAGCGGCTGGAGATGGTGCGCCTTGCGGTTCACGACAACTACAAACTCCGCGCCTGTGACGTAGAGTTCCATCTCCCGATACCATCCTACACGGTGCTTACGTTGGCCCATTTGGGCGAGCAGTATCGCGACAAACAGTTTTGCCTCATTATGGGTTCCGACAATCTCGAAACTTTCGAACGTTGGCGTAACTGGGAGTACATTTTGGAACATTACCAGATTTATGTCTATCCTCGTCCAGGGTCGGAACAGTGCAAGTTGGCCTCGCACCCCAATGTGACCATGGTCAATGTGCCCATGATGGACATATCGTCCACGTATATCCGCGAGCAGGTCCGTCTCAAACACGATGTCCGCTACCTCCTCACCGAGCCCGTGTACCAGTACCTCACCGAGATGCATTTTTACGAGAAAGGCTGAACAGCCCCAGTTCTTCAACAAGTCAAGGTGCTCTTTTTGCAGACAGAATAAGGCCAGCGAAATGCCAGCCTTATTATTTTATATGTTCACCCACAAAGCAGTCTTTCGGGATGTCAGCTTTTGCGGGGTCTGCCTTTCTTTTTCGGTGCTGCGGGAGTGGCAGGAGCGGGGGCGGTAGCGGCCTTGGGCTTGCGGCCTCGTTTGCCCTTGGCGGGTTTCTCCTCGGCGGCCATACGTGCCAGCTCTTCGGGCGGGATTTCGGCGTCTTTGAAGAAGTCGCTGTCGATGTCTATTTCCATCAAATCCTCGTCCGAGGGTTCGAGTTCGTCCTCTTCGTCCTCGTCCTTGCCGTCTTCGGGCTCATCATCGGCAAATTCGTCGTCGAAATCGTCATCGCTGAAGGCTTCGGCCAACTCCTCGCCGATTTCGCTGAGCGAACCTGCTGCGGGTTTCTTCTTCCGATTGTTTTCGTCATCCATCATATCCTCGTAGGCACCGTGGCGTACTGTACGCTCGGTATGAGCGTTGGGGTTCTCCTCCTTGTCGATGGCCTCTTGCAGGGGGGCGAACTCCTCGTCGGCCTTCTCCACCTCTTCGTCGAAGAAATCCTTGCCGAGGTCGTCATCGTCGTAAGTGGTGTCCACCTTCACCTCGAATTTAATCATATATACCGTGTCGTCCGTTTCCAGCGGCACCACAAAGATGCTTTCGCCATTGGGTTTGTCGTAACGCTGTAAATAGTCCTTGTATCCTTCGGGATATTTTTCTTTGAAGAGGAGCAGCAAATCCTCTGAAAGATTTTTGAAGCTGACTATCAAGTTCTTTTTGTGAGTTCTTCTGGAGTTCATACGTTAGAAATTTTCTGCAAGTATAAGAAGTTTATTTCAATTTGCAACATTTTTTCTCAAAAAAAATTTTCTTTATTCCGCAACTACTATATTTTCATCATCTTCCACACGCAAGTTTTTCATGATGAACTCGCGTCGCTCGGTGCTATTTTGCCCCATATAGAAGCGCAAAACGCCTTGTGTGTCGAAATCTTTGTGCAGCAGCACGGGGTCGAGGCGCATATCCTGGTTGATGAAGCCTTTAAACTCATCGGGCGAAATCTCGCCCAAACCTTTGAATCGGGTGATTTCGGGGTTCGAGGTGTTGTTGATGGCCTCGATGCGCTCCTCGTCGCTGTAGCAGTAAGTGGTCTTTTGTTTGTTCCGCACACGGAAGAGGGGGGTCTGGAGGATGTAGACGTGCCCTTCGCGCACCAGTTCGGGGTAGAATCGGAGGAAGAACGTGAGCAGCAGCAGGCGTATGTGCATACCGTCCACATCGGCATCGGTGGCTATCACCACATTGTTGTACCTCAGATTCTCCATGTTGTCGTCAATATCCAAGGCGTTGTGGAGCAGGTTCAGCTCCTCGTTCTTATACACCTCGGCCTTGCCCACCCCAACGGTGTTGAGCGGTTTGCCTCGGAGGCTGAACACCGCCTGCGTTTCAACATCGCGGCTCTTGGTGATGCTGCCGCTTGCCGAGAGGCCCTCGGTGATGAAAATGGTGCTCTCCAAGCGGCGGGGATGGTTGCTGTTGTAGTGCACATGGCAGTCGCGCAGCTTCGAGTTGTTGAGGCTCGCCTTTTTGTTGCTCTCTTTGGCCAGTTTTTTGATGCCTGCAATATCCTTGCGTTCCTTCTCGTTTCGCTGAATCTTGTCAAGGAGTACCTCGGCGGTGTCGCTGTGCATGTGCAGATAATCGTCCAAATGACGCTTGAGGATGTCCAAAATGTAGGTTTTGAGGAAAGGGCTGTCGTTAGAGCCGTCTTGCTTGTTGGGTGCCAGGTGGGTCGAACCCAACTTTGTCTTGGTTTGGGCCTCGAACACGGGCTCCTGAATGCGTATGCAGAGGGCGCACACCAATCCCTGGCGCACATCCTCGGGGGCGAACTCCTTTTTATTGTAAAAATCCTTCACCACACGGGCGTAACCCTCGCGGAAAGCGCTCTGATGGGTGCCGCCCTCGGTGGTGTGCTGACCATTCACGAAACTGTAGTAATAGTCGCTGTTCTGCCCGTTCACATGGGTGAAAGCGGCCTCGAAATCCTCGTCCTTGATGTGGATGATGGGGTAGAGGGGCTCGCTCTCCATATCGTGCTCCAAAAGGTCCAGAAGGCCGTTCTTCGAGTAGTAGCGCTTATCGTTATAATAAAACGAGAGGCCTCGGTTCAGATAACAATAGTTCCACACCCGTCGCTCCACATATTCGCTTATAAAATGATAGTTTCCAAATAGTTTGCTATCGGGCACAAACTCCACCAGCGTGCCTGTCTCGGGCTCGCCGCTCTGCTCCGTGATGCCGCTGTCGTAGGTCATCTTGCCCTCGCAGAACTCCGCATACCGGGTCTTCCCCTCGCGGAAAGCCTGCACCTTGAAATAGCTCGACAAAGCGTTCACCGCCTTGGTACCCACGCCGTTCAAACCCACGCTCTTCTGGAAAACCTCGCTGTCGTATTTCGCGCCCGTGTTCAGCTTGCTCACGGCCTCCACCATCTTGCCCAAG
>JAZUFY010000137.1:0-7590 GCA_045640925.1 Bacteroidales bacterium | reverse complement strand
AAATGACCGCAAATTTTCGAAAAATCTTTTTATGGCCATTGTGCTTCGCATCCCTTCGGGACTCCCATTCGGTCGCGACCACGCTTCGATAGTTCACGGATATTGCCGGACAAGGACGTTGATAATAGATTCTCCCAATATTCTCCCAATATTCTCCCACCAACGGTTGAGATATGATGGGAGGGCAAAGAGACGAAATAGGGGTGGAAATGTTAAAATAAAGAAATCATATATTACGAGTGTAGGGACGTGCCGTGCTGGCACAATTATATCACAAGTCGCGACAAATGTTGCCAAATGAAAATTTTGTCGTATCTTTGCAAAAGAAAAATTTTGAAGAAAATGATGAGGAAAATAGTCGTTTTGATAATGGCGGCGATGCTTGTGGCGGGGTGCAGCAATCCCGCCGAAACGGAGAAGGCGGAAGTGCCCGTGGTGGCATACGTGTGTTCGTGGACGCCCGAGATGCCGGATGGGAAATATGTGACCCAGATCAACTACGCTTTCGGCAATGTGAACGAAACTTTCGACGGTTTGATTATCCAGCATCCCGAACGCTTGCGTGCCATCTGCGCTTTGCGCCAGTCGCCCGAGGCCCACAAAGGGCTCAAAGTGCTGCTCTCCATCGGAGGGTGGACGGCGGGACGTTTCAGCGAGATGGCAGCCGACAGTTTGAAGCGCCTTGCGTTTGCCGCCGATTGCAAACGTGCGGTTGACGAATATGATTTGGACGGCATAGATATGGATTGGGAATACCCCACCTCGTCCGAAGCGGGCATCTCCTCCTCGCCCGACGATACGAAGAACTACACCCTCCTCATGCGCGACATCAGGGCCGCCATAGGTCCCGACAAACTGCTCACACAGGCAACCATCTGCACGGCGCAATACATCGATTTTGCTGCTGTCGACCCATACGTCGATTTCACCAATATCATGACCTACGACATGGGTCGCCCGCCCTACCACAACACCCCTTTGTATGATTCGCCGTTGGTGAAAGCCGTGACGGTGGACAGCGCCGTGCGGGCGCATCTGGCGGCAGGCATTCCGCCCGAGAAGCTCTTTTTGGGGCTTGCCTTCTACGGCCACGGCGTGGCGGGGATACCCTCGGCGGCAGACCTCACGCAGGTGTGCAATTGGGAGGGCTACACCTACCACTGGGACGAGCAAGCCATGGTGCCCTATATGACCGACGACCGCGATGGCTCCTACGCCTTCGGCTATGAGGATTTGCATTCGCTGACCCTCAAATGCCAGTACATACTCGAGAAAGGCTTGCACGGAGCCATGTATTGGTCGTGGGACGGCGATAACGAAGCGGGCGATCTTCGCCGCACGGTATACACCGTTTTGAACGGAGAGTAGCTCTATTTCCTACCCTTCGGCTCCAAACCCTCCAAAGGCGGCTTGAATATCAAAGGTGAAGTCGGTTTGCGCCTCTGAATAAACATGAGCATATAAATTGGTAAATAAACAATCTTGTCTTTTACGGCAAGGTTGTCGTTGCAGAGCACGTATGCCTTGCAAATCTGGTACAACTCATTCGTCATCACATTGGCCAAAGCACGGTGCCGGTCATAATCCTTGCCCGATTTCACTTCGATGGGCACAACCTCACCGTCTTCTTCTATCACAAAATCCAGTTCACCCTGCTTCTTGCTGTTGAAATAATGAAGGTTCCAACCATGAGCATGCAGTTCTTGTGCGACAAAGTTCTCATAAATGGCCCCGTAGTTGATCGTCACCTCGCCTTTGAGCAATTGCAAAGCACAATCGTCAGCATATTGCGAAGCCAGCAATCCCACGTCGCTCTGAAATAGTTTGAAAAGATTTCGCTGTTCGTTGAGTTTCAACGGCACACACGGCACCTCGACATTGTAAGTCGGAAGCGCCACACCCGCATCCTTCAGCCATACAAATCCGTTTTCAAGTCGCGAAAAATGGGCATGTTCGTTCAAATTCTTCAACACAAAACGTTTGTTCTTGGCATTCAGCTCCGTAGGAATGATGTCGAATATCTCGTTGATGAAAAGTTTGTTTGAGGAATCGTACTGACTGATGTCCCATTTATACAGATCCAAGATCTCTTTTTGCTTCCACTGCACGGCCCTTATGTCGTTGGAATCCACGTATGTCTGCACTACGGCAGGCATTCCTCCGACAACCAGATACAAACGAATCAAACGCATCAAAGCCTCGTGCACCACCGCATCGACGGATTGTTTCTTCGTCCAACATTCCCTCACTTTGTTCAAGACTTCGTCGCTCACTCCCAGGGCACGGGCAAACTCCTCAAAATCCAGCGGATAAACCTCCTCGATTGACAGATAGCCGACAGGGACGCTACGCACATTTTTCAGCTCCACACCAAGAAGGCTGCCGCTGAGGGCATAACGATAACGTCCATCATCCACCAAAAATTTAATCCACGTCACCACATCAGGACATTTCTGCACTTCGTCGAAAAATATCAAGGTGCGACCAGGTTCCATCTTCCGCTTGGCGTAAGCCGAGAGACGCACCAAGACCTCCGCAACATCTACTGCGTCAGCAAAGATGTCACAAGCCGAAGGCGATTCGAGAAAATTCACCTCTATCAGGTTCAGTTTCTTTTTCTGTGCATAATTTCGTATGGCGAAAGTCTTGCCCGTCTGCCTCGCCCCTGTGAGTAGCAAAGCCGACTTGCTCTTTTCGAAATGCACCTCGATAAGTCTGTCAATTTTCCTTTCCAGCATATCTCAATCGTTATGTTTTTGTCACTTTTCCAATGCTTTTTTGGCGATTTTTGTCACTTTTCCAATAAAAAATTGGCTGTTTTTGTCACTTTTCCAATGAATTTTTAGCGATTTTTGTCACTTTTCCAATTTTTTTTTGAATGTGTGAAATGTTTTATATGTTTGGTAATCAATTGTAAATGTAAAATAATAGGCATAAAATTACCCAACAAATATACAAAATAATTTCAAAACAAATTTTCCCCACGAAAAATGATGCAAACGATCGGGTGAAAAAGTGCACAAAAATATTGTCTGTTTTTGGGTGAAATGTTTTTGGGGATCCTGCTGTATCAACCCCGATTTTGAACACAAAAAAGATAATGTTAGAAAAGAGTAAATTATTTTTTCGGTAATTGAAAAAAATGTCGTATCTTTGCAGATTATTTATTGCAATAAAGTTTTTTATGAAAAACAGATTATCCAGTTTAATTGATTTAGGAAAAGGTGGTTACGAATGGCATTATAGTTCGGTAGGCGGCGTGATGCGTGTGAATATCGAATCGGGCGAGGACATCCGTCACCTTGGCGAACTTGACCAGAAGCTGTGGACGGTGCTCAGCTGTCCCACTCAGGGCCTCGAATTTTGCGAGAAGACCCTCAAGCTCATGGACACCGACAACGATGGCAAAATCAGAGTGAACGAAGTGGTGGCCATGGCCAACTGGCTCTGCGACATCCTCGCCGACCCTCAAGACCTCATCATGGGTGGCGACACTTTGAAATTCTCCGCTTTTGCCGAAACCGAGAACGGCAAGCGTCTGCGCAAGATTGCCGAACAGATTGTCGCAACCTTGGGCGCTTCCAAGGACGAAATATCCATTGAGGATACGAGCGACAGCCTCGCCATCTTCTCGAAGACCCGCTTCAACGGTGACGGCGTGATTACCTTGGCCACAGCCGAGGATGAGAAACTCAAAGAGCTCCTCACCAAGATTATGGAACGCTGTGGCGATGTGGACGACCGCTCGGGCGAAAAGGGTATCAATCAGGAAATACTTGAAAACTTTTATAAGGCTTGTGCCGACTATGCCGCATGGTGTCACGCTGCCAACAGCGAGAACCAGCCCTATGGCGACGATACTGAGGCGGTGCTTGAGGCCTGCAACGCCATCAAGGCCAAGATGGCCGACTATTTCATGCGCTGCAAATTGGTTCGTTTTGACGAAGACACAGCTGCCGCCCTCGATGTGCAGGTGGCCAAGGTGGAGGCCATCAGCGGCAACGACCTCTCGGCTTGTGGCGACGAGATTGCGAGCTATCCTTTGGCACGTCCTCGCAAAGACTGCCTCATGATGATCAACGAACCTGTAAACCCCCAGTGGGCAGCCGCTTTCGGCACCCTCAAAACAAAGGTTTTCGACACAGAATTTGCCGGCAAGGAAGGCTTCACCGAGGAGGAATGGAACGGCATCCTCGCCAAATTCGACGCCTATGTGGCATGGAAAGATGCCAAGGCGGGCACCGAGGTGGAGGAACTCGGCATTGAGGCCGTTGACCAGATACTGGCCGAAAATCGTCAAGCCGAACTCCAGGCGCTCATCGATCAGGATGTTGCCGTGGCCGACGAAGTGAACGCTATTGGCGAGGTGGACAAGCTCCTTTACATGAAGCGCGATTTTTACCTGCTGCTGCGCAACTATGTCACTTTCTCCGACTTCTACAGCCGCCGTCCTGGCAGCGAAGCTGTGTTCCAGTGCGGCAAACTCTATATCGACCAGCGCTGCCTCGACCTCTGCGTGCGTGTGGAGGATATGGTGAAGCACACCGAGATGGCAGGTTTGAGCGGCATGTTCCTTATTTATTGTACCTGCACCAGCAAGGTGAAGAATGCGACGATGAACATCGTGGCCGTGCTCACCGACGGTGAGGTGGACAACCTCCGTGTGGGCAAGAACGCCATCTTCTACGACCGTCAGGGTCAGGATTGGGACGCCGTGGTGACCAAGATTGTGGACAACCCCATCTCTATCCGCCAGGCTTTTTTCAGCCCTTATAGAAAACTCTCCAACTTCATTACTGAAAAAGTCAACAAGTCGGCAGCTGAGAAAGAGGCCAAGTCGATGCAGAACCTCACCGCCAAGACCGATTCTGCCATCACTGTCACCCAAGCCAATATGAATGCGGCACAAAAAGACCGCAATGTGGCTCCCCAACAACCCGCACCTAAGCAATTCGACATAGCCAAGTTTGCCGGTATCTTTGCCGCCATCGGTATGGCTTTAGGTATGATTGGTAGTGCTGTGATGGCCATCATCGACCCATGGTACAATGTGTTCATCCTGCTGGCTGTGCTTGCTCTCTGCACCTCCGGCCCTTCGATGTTTATCGCCTGGTCGAAACTGCGTAAGCGCAACCTCGGCCCCATCCTCAATGCCAACGGGTGGGCCATCAACAGCAAGGTGATTGTGAACATCATCTTCGGTCAAACCCTCACCAGCCTTGCCAAATATCCCAAGATCGACCTCAAGGGCAGCACCGACCCGTTCATGTATAAGACTCCTTGGTGGAAGAAAGCCCTGCGTTGGGTGGTCACCATCTTTGTAGTCGTGGCCGCTGTGGTGATTGTCATGATTGCCCTCCACCTCGGCCCTTACGCCAAGCATTACAACATCAACATCACCTCGACCGAAACCGAGTGCTCCGTCAAGGGCGGTGGCGAGAACTTAAAAGATTTCAAGTACTACGACATCAAGCCCGTGTACAATTCGATGGAATACGAGTTCTTGGGTTGGAGCGATATGACCAACAAGAGTGCCGATGGTCAGGAAGACTCTATTGTTGCTGAGCGTCGTATCTACCTTACGCAGGATACCAACATTACCGCCTACTTCAAGAAGAAACCCGTTGAAACTCCTGAAGTCCCTGCCGGGGCACCTGCAGAAACTCCCGCTGAATAATTCTAAATAACTAATCACATTTCACAATTCACAATTCACAATTCACTAACATGTACAGAACACACACTTGTGGAGAACTAAATATCAAGCACGTCGGCCAAGAGGTCACCCTCTGCGGATGGCTCCAGCGTTCGCGCGATTTGGGCGGCATGACTTTTATCGACCTTCGCGACCGCTACGGCATCACCCAGTTGGCTTTCAACATGGAAACCAATGCCGACCTCTGTGAGAAGGCTCGCAAATTGGGTCGTGAATATGTCATTCAAGCCAAAGGATTGGTCATTGAACGTTCCAGCAAAAACACCAAGATCCCTACCGGTGAGATTGAAATCGAGGTCAGGGAACTCAACATCTTGAACGAATCCAAGACCCCTCCCTTCACCATTGAGGACAACAGCGATGGCGGCGATGATTTGCGCATGAAATACCGCTATCTCGACATCCGTCGCAACCCTGTGCGTCGCAACCTTGAGCTGCGTCACCGCATGGCTATGTTGGTGCGCAATTATTTGAGCGACCGCGATTTCTTGGAGATTGAGACCCCCATGCTCATCAAATCCACCCCCGAGGGTGCCCGCGACTTCGTGGTGCCTTCGCGCATGAACCCCGGCGAGTTCTACGCCCTGCCGCAGAGCCCTCAGCAGTACAAGCAGCTGCTCATGGTGGCAGGCATGGATCGCTATTTCCAAATCGTGCGTTGCTTCCGCGACGAGGACCTTCGTGCCGATCGTCAACCCGAATTTACCCAAATCGACTGCGAGATGTCTTTTGTCGAGCAGGAGGATGTGCTCAACATGTTCGAGGGTTTGGCCAAACACCTCTTCAAAGAGATGAAGGGTCTTGAGTTTGGCGCTTTCCCCCGCATGACGTGGCACGATGCTATGCGCCTCTACGGTAGCGACAAACCCGATATCCGCTTTGATATGCAGTTTGTCGAACTCAACGATGTGGTCAAAGGTCACGGTTTCGGCCTTTTCGACAACGCCGAATTGGTAGTGGGTATCAATGCCGAAGGTTGTGCCGAATATACCCGCAAGCAGCTCGACGCCCTCACCGATTTCGTCAAACGTCCCCAGGTGGGTGCCGGCGGAATGGTGTACGTCAAATACAACGCTGATGGCAGCTTCAAATCGAGTGTCGACAAATTCTACGACCAGGATGCCCTCAAGGCCATAGCCGACAAGTTCGGTGCCAAACCTGGCGATTTGATGCTCATCCTTTGCGGCCCTGCCATGAAGACTCGTGTGCAGCTTTGTGCCCTGCGTCTTGAGATGGGCAACCAACTGGGGCTCCGCAACCCCGATGTCTATGCCCCTCTGTGGGTGATAGATTTCCCGTTGTTGGAGTGGGACGACGAGACACAGCGTTTCTACGCCATGCATCATCCCTTCACCGCTCCCAAGCCCGAAGACGAGGCACTCCTCGACGATGAAAGCCGTTGGGGCGACATCCGCGCCAATGCTTACGACATCGTCATGAACGGTGTCGAGGTGGGTGGCGGCTCCATCCGTATCCACGACCGTGTGTTGCAAAACAAGATGTTCCACACCCTCGGCTTCACCGATGCCAAAGCCTACGAGCAGTTCGGCTTCCTCATGGATGCCTTCACCTACGGTGCTCCTCCTCATGCCGGTTTGGCCTTCGGTTTCGACCGTTTGTGTTCCCTCTTCGGAGGTGCCGACAGCATCCGAGACTTCATCGCATTCCCCAAGAACAACAGTGGTCGCGATGTCATGAGCGGCAGCCCTTCACCTATTTCGCAGGAACAACTTGACGAACTTTTGATTGATGTCCGTCCTATGCAGAAATAACCGATGAACATAAAATCTACCGTACATTCGATGCGGCTCCGCACACTGCCCCTGTCTCTTGCAGGGGTGGTGTGTGGTTTTTTTATGGCTTGGGCCGACCAA
>JAZUFY010000136.1:0-4218 GCA_045640925.1 Bacteroidales bacterium | reverse complement strand
TCGGCCATGCGGCGAAGCTCTCTCTCAAATTCGGCTGAGTTGGTCTCCTGTACCAGTGCTGCAGTAGACATCAGTTCCACCTGATAGTCTTCCAGTTTTTCGGGATACTCCTGATTGTGGTTCATCTCGATGATTTTCTTCACACTTTCGGCGGGTATGGCGTAGAGCTCGCTGTCACCTTCGTAGGCGTACCACATGATGCCGCGGAACACATCGGTTTTTTTGTACAGGGCCAGACCCTTCTTGAAACGGATGGGAGTGTTGGCAGGAGGGAACTGCTTCAAAGCATCGGCATAAACTTCGCACTCGAAGTTCAGACAGCATTTCAGTTTGCCGCATTGTCCAGCCAGTTTCTGTGGGTTGGGAAGAATCTGCTGTATTTTGGCGGCATTGGTTGTGACTGATTTGAAGTTGGTGAGCCAAGTGCTGCAACACAACTCGCGTCCGCAGGTGCCCAGGCCTCCCACTTTGCCTGCTTCTTGGCGCACACCGATTTGTTTCATCTCGATGCGAACATGGAATTCTTCGGCCAGTACTTTGATGAGGTTGCGGAAGTCCACGCGGTCTTCAGCGGTGTAGTAAAATATGGCTTTGGAATGGTCACCCTGATATTCGACATCGTTGACCTTCATCTCCAATCCCAAGTCTTGGGCGATGCGGCGGGTCTTGAGCAGGGTGTTATGCTCGTCTTTCAGACCGCTGGCCCATTTCTCGATGTCGATGCTCTTGGCACGGCGGAACAGTTTCTTGATGTTTTCGCTCTCGGGGTCGATACGGCGTTTCTTCATCTGTATGCGGCACACCTCGCCCGTGAGGCTCACAATGCCTACATCATGCCCCGGAACACCTTCCACAGCCACCACGTCGCCCTCAGTTACTTCCAGACCGTCGGGCAGTCGGTAGAAATCCTTGCGATTGTTCTTGAAACGCACCTCCACGCAGTCGAAGGGGGTGCCGCCTGGCTGGCGGATGCCGCGCATCCAGTTACACGAGGTCACCTTGCTGCAACTGCGGGTCTCTGTCTCGCTCACGGGGACGTATGATTCGGGACATTGCTTGCAGCCTCGGCTGAGGAACAGGTTCTCGTCATATTTCACCCACGGCAGGGTCGGGTCGGGTTCAAGGTAGGGGTCTATCGAGTTTTCGGGAGCCTGATATTCGCCAAAAATGTCGGTCTTGTCTTCACGTTTCCCATGTTTCTCTTTCTCACGACGGTCACGGATGAAGGCCTCCATATCTTCGGCGGTAGCCATATCGTCGTCGTTGTTGATATCAGGTGTTGCTTCTATCGGTTTCTCTAATTCTTTCTTCTCTTCTTCCATAGTGTGTTATCTTAGTATGCGGTGTCTTATCTGTTTTTGATGAATTTGCTCATGCGGAAAGACAACTGCATGAAGGTTATCTTCGCATTGGCGTTGCGTTCGATGGCGTAGAGGGCGCTGTTGATGTTGTCCATCATAGGCTCTATGTTGCGCGGGGTAATCATGCCTGGAAACGAGGCGTCGAACTTCGCATCGCCGAATGCCAGTTCATTGTTCAATTCTATCTCCGCTGCGGTTTTAAGGAAACAGGCTCGCAAAGCCTCTTGCGAATACTGTAAGAATTGTTTCTGCGTTTCGCGTCCGAGGGTGGCGGTCTGGTCCACCCATGCCGAGAGTTGCTGCATATTGAGTTTGAACAACAACCGCATCCACGACACGAACATTTGTGCGAAAGCCCCTTGACGTTCGGCGTTGAGGAGGCCTCCTTGGTCGGGCACCACTACCTGTTGCACGCGTGAGAGAATGGTGGAAAGCATCCTGTCGCGGCTCTCGGCCACGAGCAGTATCAGGGTCTTTTCGCTGGGCTCCTCAAGGGTCTTGAGCAGTTTGTTGGCCGCATCGAGGTTCATGCGCTCGGCCATCCACACGATGAGCACCTTGTAGCCTCCCTCATACGATTTCAACTGTAAGGTGCGGACAATATTGTCGGCATCCTTTTCTCGTATCATGCCCTGTTTGTTGTCTATGCCGAGGGCGGCATACCATTCCTCCTCGCTGCCCAGTTGGTGGTGTTCGTTGAGGAAGTCGCGGAACTCGCCCTGGAAATCGTCGGCACAAGGCTTGGATGTTACCGAGGTGGTAGTTGCGGTGGGGAACACCAAATGGAGGTCGGTGTGCATCAGTTGGGCAAACTTGTGGCAGTTGGGGCACTCGCCGCACGAGTCGGCTCTCAGGTCGCTCTCGCCGTGGTAATGTTGCTTATGCTCGCAGTTGAGATATTGGGCGTATGCCAAAGCCAGGGCCAGACTGCCGCTCGGGGTGGGGCCGAGGAACAATTGGGCATGGCTTATGCGTCCCGAATCAATTATCTCAGTCAGGTGGTTTATTAGAATCCGTTGTCCTTCAATATCTTTGAACTGCATTGTACGAGCAAATTAAATTACAAATTTATAAAAAAAAATTTATATATTGACTTTTTATAATTAAAAATTGGGAATAAAGAATAGATAGTGCCTGAGCAACAGTTACTTTCAACTCTAAATTTTTAATTTTTTATTACTTTTGAAAAAGTCGTATGCCTTCGTCGTTGATACTGGCCTTTACGCCGAACACCGTGGCGATATTTTCGGGGATCAGGCCGTTGTGTAGGTCGCCTTGATAGAGTATGCCTCCTTGGTGCAGCAACAACAGTTTTTCGCAGTACTGCCACGCCATGTTGAGGTCGTGGATGACTATGAGTATTGTTTTGTGTTCCAAACGGTTGATGTTGCGAAGCAAATCCAGGATCTCGAATTGGTGGGCGATGTCGAGGTTCGAGATGGGCTCGTCCAAAAGCATGATGGGGGTCTGCTGGGCGAGGGCCCGAGCCAGCATCACTCGCTGTAGCTCTCCGCCACTCATTTCGTTGGGTTTGGCAAAACGCAGGTGCCAGGTGTTGGTCTGCTTCATGCACTCCTCCACGATCTGCCAGTCTTCCTCTGACTCGTTTTGGAGGCGGTGTTGGTAGGGGTTGCGCCCCATCAGCACAGTCTCAAAGGCTGAAAACTCGAAGTCGGTTTGTGGCTGCTGGCGCACAAACGATATCTGTTGTGCCAGCTCGCGGGTGCGGTATTGGCTAATGCTTCTGCCCCCTATTATCACCTCGCCCGATTGTGGCTCCAGCAGCCCTGCCACACAACGAAGCAGCGTTGTCTTGCCGCATCCGTTGGCCCCCATAACGGCATACAGCGACCCAGCCTCGAAGCGTGTGCTCAAGTCGCTCAACACGGCTTTTTGGTCATAGCGATATGTCACGTTTTTGAGTTGAATCATAGGATGGCGAACAATTTAGAATTAAGAATAATGAGTGTGGTTTAATACGTTTTTTTGTTTTTATACAGCAGATAGATAAACAGCGGGGCACCCACCAAGGCGGTGAGGCTTCCTACGGGCAGTTCGGCAGGAATGAGCACCGTGCGAGCCAAGGTGTCGCACAACAGCATGAACAGTCCTCCCACAAAGATGGCGTATGGCACCACCTTGCGGTTGTCGGGCCCGCAAATCAATCGCACACAATGCGGTACAACCAGTCCTACGAACCCTATCACCCCGCACACCGACACGCAGAAGGCCACCATCAACGTGGTGCACAGCAGCAGGGTCTTCTTCACCCTCTCTACTTCCACGCCAAGGCTTTTGGCGGTCTCGCTGCCAGCCAGTAGCAGGTTCAAGTCGCGGCAGTAGTAGAACACCACCCCGATGCCTATCGCAACCACGGGGGCGACGATAATCACATCCACCCACGAAGCCGAGGCAAAGCTCCCCATGGTCCAAAAAATGATGCTGTCCATCTTGTCCTGCCTCAGCACCATGATGAACGAAATCACCGCCGAGATAAGGAACGTGAGGCACACCCCTGTGAGCAGCAACGTGGTGGTATGCATACGGTTGCCTATCGACGCGATGCGGTAAATCAGCACAATCGTCAGCAAACCTGTGACCAAAGCGCAGGCTCCCACCCCCAAGAGGTAGGCCTCCAGCCCCAGCAGGATGGCTATGGCCGCCCCCAGCGAAGCCCCCGACGAAATGCCCAACACATACGGGTCGGTAAGCGGGTTGCGGAACACCGACTGATACGCCGCTCCGCACACCGACAACGCCGCACCCGTCATCACCGACAGGACGATACGGGGCAGGCGCAGATTCCAAAATATGGGCGACTGCCACATCTCCTCCCAGCCGAAACGCACAGCCCCCA
>JAZUFY010000135.1:0-2477 GCA_045640925.1 Bacteroidales bacterium | reverse complement strand
CAAAGCGGTGTCGGAGGATGCCGCTGTGGCCGACAAATACCTCTCTTGGGGTGCCGGTCCTCGTGCCTCGCAGTATCTGGTGATGGGTGCCAAGACCCACGCGGCCATGCAGGGCAAGTATTCTCCCGACATTGAAGACGTACAAGCCGTATCGGTGGAGGTGCTGCGTCACCGCATTGTGCGCAACTATTTTGCCGAAGCCGAAGGCGTCTCAACCGAAGAAATCGTCAACCAACTCATTAGAATATGAAAAAGAATGTGTTATTGCTCGCAACGCTTTTGTTGACGTTGGTTGCGGTGGGGCAGCCAGCAAGGCTTATTCTTCCTACCGACAAGCCTATCAAAGCCAAAGACTTGGCTCGTGCTTGGACAAATCCCGAGGTGTTCTGCCTTCAGCTCTCGTTTGACCAAGGCGACAGCAATTTCCGCGAATCCGACCTCGATATTATGGATTCGGCTTACAATATTGCTTTCGACCGACAGAGCCCGAGGTTATACACCATGTCGATAGAGGCGTATGGCAATGCATATAATAATGAATTAATGCGCGCGCGTGTGGAATCGGTGTACCGCTATTTCACTATGCGAGGACATGAGGTGATGCCCGTTCGTTATGCCTACAACCCCATCAGTTGCAGCTGTCATGGCGACACGATGGAACTGCTGCGTTTCGAGGTGCCTACCGACAAACAGGTGTACGATTGTGCCGAATTGCCCGAGAGCCGCAAACTGTTGAACAAGGATATCGATTTGACGGGTTCTGTCTTGGTCACCTTTCGCCACAATCCCGAGGAGTGCCTCGGAGGTACCAGCGGGTGCTACCTCCCTCGGCAAGACAGTACCGTCCAAGGAACGCTCACGCAGTTGATCCTTCCCAAGGGCTCTATCTATTCGGTTCACGGAACCAAAGACACTTGTCCTTCGGGTGTTACCATCAGCATTGAGGAACATTTGGATTGCAAAGAGATTATTGACAAGTTCTTCCTTGTGCCCCATCGCCGCCAGATTATTCTCCCTGTGGGTTATGTGGTGCTGCACTCCAGTTTCAACCGCAAACCAGGCGAGTGCTCTCGCGAATTGCCCGACTCAGTCTTTCTCCGTTTCCCCGTTACCGAGGAACAGGTGGAGGCCAAGTTGCGCGTTTTCGCCAAAACATATAGCGACAAAGGGGCGGAGTTTAAGTCGGTGACTACTAAGAAAATAAAACAAGGCCCTTTCCTGATGCTTCAGGCGGCTCTCGACCCGTCGCAGTTCGACACCATCTATCTTGCCAAACGTATTGCCCCCGAGGAGGCTTCCACATATCTGTATAGCGTCGATTCGCCCCAGGAACAGTCTTCCGTTACAATAAATGTGGGGAAAAAAGAACTTTATTTTAAGCCTTTCCGCATCGGACGCCAAGGCGATTACGAATATAAAAAACAATTTCGTGCCATGCTGCGAATTATTGAGGAGGAAGAAAATCTTGATGAAGGGGTGAAAATCGACACTCGCAACGATGGCGATGAAGAAATAGATTGATTATGGCTTATTTACAGACAGATGTGACAAAAGTCACAACCCATGTGCTCCAACGCATGAAACAGAGTGGCGAGAAGATAGCCATGCTTACCGCCTACGACTATTCCATGGCCAAACTCTTGGACGCTACAAAGATAGATGTGGTCTTGGTGGGCGATTCTGCCGCCAATGTGATGGAAGGTTTTGATACCACTTTGCCCATTTCTTTGGACGAGATGATAGTTTACGCCTCCTCTGTCAAACGTGCTATCAAACGTGCTTTGGTTGTGGTGGATATGCCTTTCGGTACTTATCAGGGCAATTCAAAACAGGCCTTGGCTTCGGCCATCCGTATCATGAAAGAGACGGGAGCCGATGCCGTCAAGTTGGAGGGTGGCGAAGAGGTGCTCGAATCCATTTGCCGCATCCTTACGGCGGGCATACCTGTCATGGGTCATCTGGGTTTGACACCCCAAAGCATCAACAAATTCGGCACCTACGCCGTGCGTGCAACGCAAGATGATGAGGCCAACCGACTTATCCACGATGCCCATGTGCTCGAAGAGGCTGGTTGTTTCAGCCTTGTCTTGGAAAAGATCCCTGCCGCTTTGGCAGCAAAGGTTACGCAGGAGATAAAGATCCCCACCATAGGCATAGGTGCAGGCAATGGTACCGATGGTCAGGTGCTTGTGTTGCAAGACATGTTGGGCATCACCCAGCAGTTCAAACCCCGTTATCTCCGCACCTACGGCACCTTTGGCGAGGACATCAGCAATGCTGTCCGTCAGTATATCAGCGACGTGAAAAACCTCGATTTCCCCAACGAGAAGGAACAATATTAAGGTGGGTTCTATAAATTCAACGTATGAGGATAATGAAAGATAAAATACTTTTCTGCGATTTCGGGCGCTTTTCGGCATCTTGCTGTTTATCACTCGGTCACGTAGCCCGCTACGCTCCCTCGTTCTGCACAGCAA
>JAZUFY010000134.1:0-10967 GCA_045640925.1 Bacteroidales bacterium | reverse complement strand
TCTGCACGCGGATACGGGCCTGGCCCTTCGGCACCACGGGATAGTAGAAACCGGTGACGAAGATGCCCTCTTCCTGCATCTTGGCGGCATACTGCTGGCTCTTGGCGGCATCGTAGATCATCACGGCGCAGATGGCGCTCTCGCTGGGTTTGCAGTCGAAGCCCTCTTCCTTCATGCGGCGCAGGAAGTAGTCGGTATTCTCGTGCAGCTTGTCCTGCAGGGCGTTGGTCTCGCTCATGAGGTCGAACATGCGGATACCTGCACCCACCAGGCCGGGAGCCATAGAGTTGGAGAACAGGTAAGGACGGCTACGCTGACGCAGCATGTCGATGATTTCCTTGCGGCCAGTGGTGAAACCGCCCATAGCGCCGCCGAAAGCCTTGCCGAGGGTGCCGGTGAGGATTTCAATCTTGCCGCGCAAGTTGTAGCGCTCGGTCACACCGCGACCGGTCTTGCCCACAACACCGGCGCTGTGGCTCTCGTCCACCATGACCATGGCGTCGTATTTCTGAGCCAACTCGTAAATCTTGTCGAGGGGGCACACATTGCCGTCCATGGAGAACACGCCGTCGGTAACGATGATGCGGAAACGGTTCTTCTGGGCCTCCTGGAGCTGCTTCTCCAAATCGGCCATGTCGGCATTAGCATAACGATAGCGCTGAGCCTTGCACAGACGCACACCGTCGATGATGGAAGCGTGGTTCAGAGCGTCGCTGATGATGGCGTCCTCTTCGGTCAGGAGGGGTTCGAAAACACCGCCGTTAGCGTCGAAGCAGGCGGCATAGAGGATAGTGTCCTCAGTGCCGAAGAACTCGGCAATCTTCTTCTCGAGCTGCTTGTGAAGGTCCTGGCAGCCACAGATGAAACGGACCGAAGCCATACCGTAGCCACGGGCGTCCATGGCCTCCTTGGCGGCCTTGATGAGCTCGGGGTTATTGGCCAGGCCGAGGTAGTTGTTGGCGCAGAAGTTGAGGCACTTCTTGCCAGCCACCATGATTTCGGCGCCCTGGGCGCTTTCGATGATGCGTTCATGCTTGTAGAGGCCGGCAGCTTCGATGTCAGCCAGTTCTTTCTGGAGGTGTTCTTGAAACTTAGTATACATAATTACAATATTTTATGTTTATTTTTTAATTTTAATCTAATCAGCAAAGTTACACTTTTTTCTTCAAACATAAAGAAATACTATATAAAAACTTTTGCAAAAATCTGCAACTCGCTCATTATAGGCACTTTGCCGAACCTACGTTTCCCACCACCCATTTTCCCGCAACTATAACCGAGAAACGACCCCAAAAGTGCCAATATTCCTCCACATGACCTAGGTATGACCAAGGTATGACCAAGGACTGACCTAGGTATGACCTAGGTATAACGCCAAGGTCAATCCTAGGTCATACCTTGGTCACACCTTGGTCATACCAATATCACGAGGGGGAATATTGAAGGCTTGGAGGGAGGACCTGTTTCAATTCTATGAAAGCGGGGGGAACGATAGGTCACCTTTTATTTGACCTCGATTTCAAAAAAACATAGCGAAATATCAAAAGTTTTTCGTACCTTTGCACCGTTTTTCAAACACACAGACATCATGAACAAGGTTGCGGAAAACCCTTTACAAAACCGACAGCACAGGACTTTCGTCATCATGGTCGCCGCTATGGTGACCTTCTATCTCACCGCCAACGTCATGGCAGTGAAACTCATCAACATCCACGGCATCACCCTCTTCGACGCGGGCACCATCGTCTTCCCCATCACCTACATGCTTGGGGACGTCTTCACCGAGCTCTGGGGCTTCCGCACCACACGGCGGGTCATCCTCCTCACCTTCGTGTGCCAGGTGCTCTTCGCCCTCTTCGCGTGGGTGGGCACCCTCATGCCCTACCCCGCCGAAACAGTTGAAAACGCCGAGGCCTACGCACGGGTTTTCAACTTCGTGCCACGCATCATGGGAGCCTCCCTCGCCGCCTTCCTCATCGGCGAGCTCACCAATGCCTGGACCTTCGAACTCATACGCAAACGCACTGGCCGACAGCACCTTTGGATTCGCACCATCGGTTCCTCGGTGTTCGGCTTCATCCTCGACACGGCCATCTTCGTCTGCATCGCCTTCTGGGGCACAGTGCCCTCACGCGACATCGTGAGCATGATTCTAATACAGATAGGGGTGAAACTGGCCATCGAGGCCCTCGCCTCCACCCCTTTGGCGTATCACCTACTACATCGCATACACCGCAGTTGGGAAAGGGCCGAAGAGGCTGCCTAAAACTCCTTCTTATTGCTTAAAAAACGCACGGGAGGCTCGGCCACCAAATCTGCATCTTCAGCTATCGGCTGGCCATATTCATAAATAGTATCGCTGGCGAGGTCTATTCTCTCATTCCAGAAAACGCATGTGCGGCTGCTGTCCAAAGCCGCCTGGGGCCACAAGCCGCAAGTGGTGGACAATGCCTTGAAATCCTCCACATGCTTTATATCGTCGCCCACATCATACAGCACCACCTTGCCATCGTCGAATACGACACGAAGCATGAAATTGTCAAGTGTTTGTATGTCTTTAATCCGTGGTATCATATCTATTCAAGTGGGGGAAGTTTGGCAAGCAATTGCGTTTGCCACATCTTTAGCAATTCGTTTTGATGGATGGAAAGCCACTCTTTGACAAGTGCTTGCGCCTTGTTTGGCAAGTCACCATCTGTCATTTCAAAGGTACGCAAATCGAAAACGCCTACAAATTCATTATAAATGGCATGAATATGGGCAGGTTCATGTTCTTTCGGCTTAAAGAACATTTTGACAATAATACCATAAAAATGACAAATTTCGGGCATATTTTTTTCTTTAATAACGCAAATTATCACAAAATATTGCTCAAACAATACAATTAACGTGTTGGCTGAATTAATTAGATTGTTTCAAACCCGTTAGGGATTAATTCGCCAACAGGTAATATATATATATTAAATTTCTCAATGTTTTAAACCTCAGTTTGAAACCCTCTTCTTGTCCTTTTTTCAAAAAAGAACACGAAAAAATATTTATTACAAATAAAATTTGTATCTTTGCACCCTCAATTTGGAAACTATGGAACTGAAAGAATCATTGAAAAACCTCGTTTTCGACAAAAGCGACCTCAAGCAGGAGGTGTATCGCGCCACTAAGGACACTTTCGAGCTGTTCCGCAGCACCACCCGCGAACTCATCAGCCTTTTCCAGGCTCAAACCGAGAAGGAGGGCCGCGTGGTACGCTTCGAATTCACCGACCGAGGCGACTTCGAGTTCGAAGTCAAGTTTGCCGGCGATGTGCTCGTCTTCGTCATGCACACCAACGTCTTCGAATTCCCCCGTGACCACCAGGTTATGAAATCGCCTTACATCCGCGAGGATGCCCGCCGATCCTATTGCGGCGTGATACGCATATACAACTTCCTGGCCGACTCGTTCCTCTATCAACGCGACCAAGACCTTGGCTATATGATTGGGCGTGTGTTCATTAACCACGAAAAACACTACTTCATCGAGGGCAAACGCGAGTTGGGTATGCTCTACAATAATTTCAATACTTCGCTGATTACCAGCGAGTCAGTGCAAAGTATCATAGAGTCGGCTATCGAGTACACCACCAATTTTGACCTTTTGACCCCTCCTTACGACGATGTCAAACTGGTTTCGGTAGGCGAAATGCGCACCGATATGGATAAAAAATCACTGGTCACAGGAAAGCGTTTAGGATTTAGATTTCAAGCAGATACGGAGTGATGCAGAAAGTTGTTCACTAAAAAAAGTGAAAAAATATTTTGCCAATTCAAAAAAAGTTGGTAATTTTGCACCCGCTTTTGAGAGACATATCAGGCAAAAAAAATGCTCCGATCGTCTAGCTGGCCCAGGACGTGAGATTTTCATTCTCAAAATCGCGGGTTCGAATCCCGCTCGGAGTACAACTTAAAGTAAAGTAATAATTATGGCACATCACAAGTCTGCAAAAAAAAGAATTCGTTCCAACGAAAAAAGAAGAGTCGAGAATCGTTACTACGCCAAGACCATGCGCAATGCATTGCGTGATTTCCGCGCCCTTGAGGACAAGAACACTGCTGCCGAGAGACTGCCCAAGATGATCTCCATCATCGACAAACTGGCCAAGCGTTCCATCATCCACAAGAACAAAGCCTCCAATCTGAAATCCAAACTGATGAAGAAGGTCAACGCTATGTAATCTACGCGATTCCACAGAATAGAAAAAGCCGACGTTATACGCCGGCTTTTTTGTTGTATACAACGACAAAAAAATAAGTTGTAATGATGTTGTCGTTTTTGATGAACAAAACTGACTCATTTATACTCCAAGATCATCTCATGTTATTTTTTTGGGGGGAGCTATCATAGTGATGCGGCATGTCCCGAGGGACATCCTCACCGACAGGGTCGGTGGGATAGTGCCTTCGGCACTTTTCTATCCATTGCCTCATTTATATTCCAAGTTCGTCTCATGTTATTTTTTTATCATTACTGGATACAAAAATTTTTGCTTTCAAAGCCATTATTGTTTAAAAAAAATGTATATTTGCATATTATTGCATCATAATGCGACATCCATTGCATTATGATTGTCAGGAAGTTGAATTAGTATTATCAAACAAAAAGAGTGGCAAATATATAAATTACGCGTGTAAAGACTATAAAAATCCTGTCTTCCGCTGGAAGCTGTTGGCTCCAAAAAGAAAAAAACATGGAGACAATGATACTTTGGCAAATCAGATAATCTTTGAGTATTCAAATAGCAAAAAATTACGAAATAACAGCAATAACGATATGGAACGGAAAGGAATTATAAATAGCGGCAAATTATCGGAACGGGATTCCCATTGCAGCACAATGACGCAACTGCTACGTCGCGTGGTAGCAATATGCCTGCTGGTGCTGGTCAGTGCCGGAGCTTGGGCACAAGGGACAGATGATAATGGGGTGACGTTTACTTTTTTTGAAGGTAGTGCGGGATTTAATAACGAAGGCCCTGAGAATGTGTGTGACGGTAACACCAACACGAAGTTTTGTGGTAACGTTATGCCTTGCTATGTCATTGTAGAAGCATCATTACCTGTCAAGCTAACTGGCTACTCTCTGTTTACGGCTAATGATAATCAAACATATCCAGATCGAAACCCCAGGAGTTGGACTATAGAAGGCTCGCTGGATGGGGAAAATTGGACTCAGTTCGTTAATGAAACAAATAACACCACTATGGGTGCCACAAACTTCACGGAGTACTCGTTTACTTGTAACTCAGTTAATTACTACAAGTACTTCCGACTTACTATCAGTAAGCTTCAGAACGGCAATCTTTTTCAGTTCTCTGAGTTCCATCTGTCAGGCAGTGTTGATATTAATAGTTATGTGTTCATTAGCGATGAATCGAATGGCTACTTCCTTAATAGCAGTGCTCAGGCTACCCGGACGTTTGACAAAAGCACCTGTGTTTGGACGGCGGGAGCTACACTTAAAAATGACGCCTCAACAACCTTGAATATTGGTACAACTTATCTGCGTGGTTACAATTCTAATGATGAGAATAATGCACGAATAGGATCTAGTACAGCCTATTCTATCCAAAAATGGCGTTCCGTAGATGGTTATCTGGTGCATTATAATAGTGCAAATAGATATGTCTACAGAGACGGTACCAACGCTGCTTGGCCTGGTAATACCGATAGATACTCTTCCGGGACTTTCCGTGTTTATGTCTGCACAAAGATAGACGGAGGTATTGATGGCTCCATCACTGGCGCGGATTATATAGCGACAACCGGTACTACAGAAAGTTACACCGTAGAAACGGCAAGTTATACTCCCGAATACTATAAGTTTTACGGTCCGGATACCCGTTATTATGCTGATGGCTATACGGGTGCTACTACCACAATGCCAAGTACTGAGACATCAGGCATCACATACTCCGATTGGACACTCGAGGGAGCGGACGGCTATGCTACCGTCAACAGCAGCACTGGAGTGGTCACTTACAGCAATCTGGTCCCAGAAGGTGCACGTGTCGTCACCTTGAAATGTACGGCTACCCATACTTCTGGTGCAACTGCCACACTCACCAAGGAGATTGTCCTTATCAATGAAAATATACGGACGCTGGTTTATTTGGATCCCTCGGTGCAATATGGTGGCGATGACAGTAATCCAGGAACACAGACACAACCCGTCAAGACATGGCAGAAAGCTTACAGCCTGCTCGACCCACACGGTACGGTGTATAACAACTATATCATTCTGATGAGTGAGTACCGCTACAATATCAACAACGACAAAGGGCTGGCAACCTTTCAGAGCGGAACAGGGGAAACCTCTTATCAGCAATGGAAGGACAAAGTGGATAATGTGGGTATGAATGTGCCAACCACCATCACATCCTATCTGCATGACAACAACGGAAATCCTGTTGCAGATGAGATTGACTATTCTGCTATAGGGAATAAACCTGCCCAATACACATTCGACGAACGTGAGAAGTACTTATTCATCTGTGCTGATACACGCTTTGAATGGATGACATTCTACGGGTCTGCCGAAACGTATGAGATTTTCTTCGCACAATACTTCAATGTGGAGTTCGGTCACGGACTGAAGATGAGCCATTTCGATAATGGCAAGACGTATGGCGTACTCTGTGAAGACTCGTATGCGGCTGACTTCCAAGTGTTCGGCGGACTAAACAATGATGCGCGTTTCAAGAGCGATCCACGTGGTTTCGAGGAGCATCTGCCTCATGCCAAAGAGGGGTTCAAGATGATTTTCCGCTCCGGCCATTTCAGCAATGTCTGTGCCGGAGGCCGACAAGCTGATAACAGCACCAATGGCGTCTTCGGCACTCCACGCCAGCCTATCAAGGCCCAGATTATTGTAGATATTGACCGTGGATGGAATGATACATACAAAAAATGCATAACCAACCACAAAGACACCCTTGGCAGTAACAGGTCTACCAACTACGACATTGGCATGTTGTTGGCCGGCAACCACGAGGGGTGCATGTATGGCGACGTGGATTTGATAGTTTTGAGCGGTTACGTGGCTCGCGTAGTGAACGGTATTTTGGGCGCACGAAGAGCTATATATTTTAATTATGATGGTGGCTCCTGTTTATACCCATACAATGCCTACATGGGTCGAGCCAACGCTCTGATGGATCCCAGCAAAACGGTGGATGTGCATGGCAATATTGTCCCTCGCACAACGACCTACAACGATGCGTTGGCTTATATCACCGAACTCTATGGTGGCGGACTCGGGCGTCCGCTCCAGGCGAACGGCCTGCTCAACCTGCCTGTATATGGTAAGAATACGGTTACCATCAATGGGGGTACCATAGGCATTGTACCTGCGGAGTTTAACTCCAACACAGTAGAAAACCTCAGCACGGTAATACCTGCCGTCTTTGGGGGTGCTTCGGGTGGTGTGAACGGAATAGGCGATGATGCCAGCAGAACAGGGAAATTAGCAAGTGACATTACGATGCTTGAGGAGCTTCTTCCGTATTGGCTTTACAGTGACAGCGCAAATGGAATAGTGGTATACAGCAATTACAACGGTAACTGGAAATCGAATAAGCATGTAAAAGTACATTGCTACAATGTGAACACTGACGACTATACCGACATCGACCTGCAGTATGCATCCACGCAAGTCACCATCAACGGCGGAACCTTTGGCACGGCAGAGCGTCCTATCGACGGCATCTATGGCGGAGGCAGTGGCTACATCAACGGCTGGATCTATCCCGCAGCTACGGATCAGTCCTTCCCGTTCAGCGATGCGGGCACACTCTATGGCAAACCTGGAGAGACGGCTTCCAACCTTACCATCAATGGGGGAACGTTCTACTGCAATATCTATGGCGCAGGACGTGGGACAGATGAGTATTACAGCAAGCAGATGTATGACCCAAGCAAGTGTTCACGCTACACGGCTCTTGCCAAGGTATATGGCAATGTAGAGGTAAATATCAATGGTGGCACCATCCATGGCAATGTCTATGGAGGAGGTGCTGGGGTTGCCGAACTCAAGAAGTACAACACAGAAACCAATAGTCAGATGACCGACATGGCACGCCTCACCGGCAATTCCACTGTAAACATCCGTGGCAATGCTACTGTTACCAGCTTTACATATAATGGTCAGACCTTTGGCGGCAATGTTTATGGCGGAGGTATGCTCGCCGGTGTAACGGGCGCAAGCACCGTGAATGTGGAGGAGACTGCCACAGTGACAGGCAACGTGTATGCTGCCGCTCAGGGTATCCCTGCAAATGCATCACTCACTTCTCAGACAATGCCTGGCACCAATAAGACTTACTTTCTGTACGATGCCACAAATGCTAATAGCTTTGGCATCGTAAGCGGGAACACTACAGTCAATATCAAGGATAATGCCGTTGTCGGAGGCGACATCTTTGGTGGAGCAGAGTCAGCCGGCTGTGGTACAGACGCTTCAGCCACTACCACGGTCAACATCTATAGTTCCGGTGAGCCGCTGAATGATGTCTATGGCGGCAACAACATCAGCGGCAACATCCATGGCCGTATCACTGTCAATATATGTGAAGATGAGTCGGATTGCGATGTGGAAATTGACAATGTCTATGGAGGTGGCAATTTGGCGGTATACTCTGTATATGGCTACAACGCGGATGGGACACCTAAAACCTCTTCTTCGGGCGAAGCGGTACACGAAGGCTCACAGGTAAATATTCATGGCGGCACTATTGGTAGTGTGTACGGTGCAGGCAAGGGTGATGGCACAACAGTTTCCACTGGCGTGTACACAGGCCACCTGTTCGGCAACACTAATGTGAATATGGAGGGTGGCACCATTAATGGCAATGTCTTTGGAGGCGGCCATGCCGCACCCATGAAGGGCAACACCCATGTCACCATAGCAGGCACGTCGCACATCCATGGCAATGTATACGGAGGCGGCAATGCTGGCAGGGTGGAGGGAAGCACCCATATCGACATCAAATAGCCGTGACTTTTCCCCTCTCCACAACAAACCCCACACATCGAACTAAAGTCCTTGACGTATGGGGTTTTTGCTTTTGGCGGCGAGGATGCGCCTTAGGCTTCCGTCTCGCAAAATATGTGCCTTATAAAACGGCAACACTAATCCTCGGCAGGTTCTTCGTCGTTCAAAAAACCGAAGGCTTCACCTTTTACCAACCAAGATATGCCGAAAAGGCTCAGCAGGAGTATTTCGAGTATCATCACCGTATAGCCAGGGGCACCGAAGAGACGCACCGTGAGGAATGCCACTTCGAGTATCAGCATCCCGTAGCCGCACACACGGTAGATGACGTTGCGGACCTTCTTTTGGCGGGTCATCTCGCCCCCCGATTTGGTGAAAAGGAAGATGCTGTTGAGGGCGATAAGGAGGAAGAACAGGGCGGCACAAACGGTGTGGATAATGTGCGAAATTTCCATAGGCATCTGGAAAAAGCCCACAGGGGTTCCCTCGGCTATCCAACTCACCTTGCACGGGAAGAGCACGATGCCCAGGCCGAACACACCGCTGAGCGAAGTCACCCAATTGTCCACCGAGTTGTAGCCGATATACGAAATCAGCACAATGCAGGCAGGCACGAGCACCCCCACCAATGCGGGACTTTGGTAATAGGTGGCCGAAATGCTCCACCACCATTCGCTACAGGGATGGGGTGCAATACCCGCCGAAAAAAGTGCCAGCCAGGGCAGGATCATACCCAAAAGACCGCACACATTGCGTATACGCAGATACATCTTCTTCTCTTTAGTCTTAGTATTCATAGCTCAAAATGTATTAATGTTTTCTTTTTTTGAAAAAGTCGCACAACTTTGCAGCACCCTCCCAAAAAACGTTGCAAATATACGAAAAAAATGCGAATAACAAGAAACATGGAAAAAATATCGTATCTTTGCAAATCAAAAAAACACCACACCATGACAACGTTCAACAGTATCCGAGGCATCTTTTTCAGCCCCACAGGCTCCACCCGCGAAATAACCGAATTCGCCACCCGACAACTGGCCTCACGCTGGAATTTGCCCTATTCGCTGACCTCCTACACCCTCCCCGCCGAGAGGGAGCAATGGGTGCCACTTAGGAGCGACGAACTCGTGGTGTGGGGCACACCCGTCTATGCGGGCAGGATCCCCAACAAAACCTTAGATTTCGTAAAAGCACATCTGCAATGCCCTGAGGCAAAATTCGTCGCCATAGCGGTATATGGTGGGCGCAACTACGACGACACCCTGGCCGAACTGTGCCAAATAGCCACCGATGGAGGTCTCACCCCCATAGGAGCCACAGCCGTAGAGGCACGTCACACCTTCTCCCCCACCCTCAACGCAGGCCATCCCAACACCGAGGATTATGAAGCCCTGGCACAATTCTGCCAAAGAATCGACCCCAACCGCACTTCTCCCATCATCGCCCCTGGCAATCCTCAGCCAGAAAAATACTACACCCCTTTGAAACAAGACGGGTCGCCAGCCAAATTCCTCAAAGCCAAGCCCGAGGTGAACGAGCAACTATGCAACGGTTGTGGCACATGCGTGGCTGTATGCCCCATGGGAAGCATGGCACTCGAAGGCGGCAAAGCCTCCACACCAGGCCTCTGCATCAAATGCCAAGCCTGCATCCAACAATGCCCCCAGCAAGCCCTCCAATTCACCGACGAAGACTTCCTGTCACATATACAATACCTCGCCGAACATATCTGAGGTATTCTGACAAAGATGGAGAAAAAAAGAGAATTATTATTTGGAAAATCTTGGCTATGAGAAGAAAGCCTGTGGCTTTCGATAGCGTTCCGTAGGACGATAAGCGAAGCGAAATCGAGCGGTGAACAAAAAGTGATAAACAGCAAGATGCCGGAAAACGCCCGAAATCGCAGAAAAGTATTTTATTTTTCATTATCTTCATACGTT
>JAZUFY010000133.1:0-12344 GCA_045640925.1 Bacteroidales bacterium | reverse complement strand
AGGATGCGACGCACGGTATCACTGGGCTGGGCACCGTTCTTGAGCCATTCGCAGGCTTTCTCAGTGTTAAGAACGATGGTGGCAGGGTTGGTCAGCGGATTGTAGGTGCCTAATTTCTCGATAAATCTTCCGTCCCGAGGTGCACGACCATCCGCAACAACGATGTGGTAGAAGGGTTGATTCTTTTTACCATGACGTTGTAATCTAATTCTTGCAGGCATAATTGTTTGTTTTTTAAATTGTTAATAAATATTATTGGTCTCTAAACCGAATTGCAAATTTACAACTTTTTTTTGATTCCGCAAAAAAATATTTGTTTTTCTTTATGTTATGCACTCTTTTTCATCTCGGCATTGTCCTCTAAGTGTTTTTTCAGAGAGTCTTCGAAATGGGGCAAAGAGTGAATAATTGTTATTATTAGTTGTTGATAAAGGTTCGGTTGCCCCAGTCTTCGCCGAGTTTGCCGCCGATAATCATGTTGGGCTCTTGGAGTTTGCCTTGCAGTGAGGATTCGTAGGCTTGATTCTTGGTGACGTTGTTGAAGAGTTCTTGGAAGGTGGCCTCACCACGGGTATATTTGAGTTCTTTGAGGATGTAGTAGGTGAAGAAGCCGTGATGCTGGTCGATGAAGGAATAGGCGGTTTTGTCGCCGTCGGCGGCCATGAAAATGACAATGTCGTTACGCACGCGGGGGGTACGATAGCGTTTGGACTCTTTTTTGATGTCGAAGAAGGTATGTCCGCTGCGCTGGATACCGTCGAAACTGGCATCAATGATGAATGTGTAGCTGAGGGCCTCAATGCGGTTGAACCAGCCAGTGAGGGTGTCGAAGGAGATGCACTGATTGAGGATTTTTTCGGCATCGCCGCCTTTGAGGACGATGTTTTCGGGCAAGGCACCATCCTTGGAGCGGAAAGCGCGAATTTTGCTTACATCGATACTGCTGGGCATGAGGTGTGGGGCATATTTCTCGTTGCAGATGCCGTGGCCAGCATAATAGAGGATGATGTGGACATCACCGTTTTGGGCTTTGATGATGTCTTTGAGCCAATGAATGCCCTGATCGTAGATTTCCTGACGGCCAGCGTTGTGGAGCACCTTGACATGGCGGGTGGGAATGCCGAGGGTGCGGACGAAATATTCACGGAGGATGTCGCCGTCGTTGGATGCGAAGTCGCAGTTGGGCAGCGGTGCGGTGTATTCTTCGTCGGCAATGATGAGTGCGTATGTTTTACTGTTGGCATTCTCTTCTGTGACGGGAATGTTGAAGTCGACATATTCGTCGTTGAGCAGTGCGGCTTCCATGCTCTTGGCTTGGGCGTCGAAAGCGCCGTGCACCACAATCTGCAAGCTGCTGCGGCGATAGTGGGGACCGGTGATGTCGAAGCAACGGGTGACGAAGAGGTATTCGTTGGTCGTGTTTTTTAAGCTGTTGATATTTTTGTCCAGATAATCGTGTACGCTTTGTGCACGAATGTAGGCCAATTGTGCGTTGGAGGTGATGCCGTCTTTGGTGTCGCAGGAGATGCGGACGTGCTCGTCGTTGAAGACGGCGGGCATATAGCGGAAGTCGCCGTATTCGCCTTTATAATCGATGTGGGAAATTTCGGCTGCATCAGTTGTGGAAGTGATGGTGACGGTGACATTCTTGCCAGGACTGAAGATGTCGGACAGCTCGTTGTCGATCATCTGACGGGTGATGTTGCAGATTGCGCGGCAAGAGTTTGAGGTGTTCCACTGATAGGCCGCAGAGGGGTAGTCGTCCTCGGTGCCTTCAAAATGATGGCAGTTGTAAGAGATGTTGTAGACATAGTTGATTTCGGGTTTGCCGTCCTCGGTGGTGTCCTCTTGCACGTCGGTAGTGATGCGGACGAAGGTCTCGTCGTACAATTTTTCGGCATTAGGCAGGTTGATGAGCATTTGCTGGACCTGTTTGTTCATCTGTTTCTCGCGTTGCTGTACGGTTTGCTTGAGGCGGTTGATGATGAAGGAATGGAAGTCGTCGTTGTACTTGTTTTCAGTTTGAGGGGCTTGAGCCTGAGCATTTAAGGGGAAAGCGAAAGCCATCACCAGCAAGCCGATGAAAGCAAAGATGACTGTGTTCTGACGTTTGTTTTTCATTGCGCAATGAATATTATTTTTCAAAATGCAAAATTAGAACTTTTTATTTGAATAAAACTATACTATAAACAGAATTAATCAACAGCGTTTTGTTGAAATGGGATGGGGATGAAAAATGGTTGGGAGAATGGGCGGCTCAGGCTTTCTCGATACGGAAAGTGAATTTTTGTTGCAGTCGGGAGCGGAAGAGATAAAGTACAACGCCGTAGAGGGCTACAACGAGGAGAGTGAAGAGGATGGTGAGTGTTTCGGGAACGTGAAGGCAGAGAAGGGTTATGAGTGTGGCCAGCAGTAGGATTGCGGGGACGAGGTAGGCAATGACGGCGGCCTGGATGCCACGGCCCGAGTTGATGATGACGTTGACGTTGTCGCCAGGTTGGTAGTTCCGCCAGTCGCGGGTGGCGATGCTGACAATTTTGTCTTTCTTTTCGGCAAAGCCGCAATGACTATGCGACTGACATGATGCACAGGCACTGAGGACTTCCATTTTGACTTGTACTTCGTGGTCGGTGGAGGCGATGACGACGCCTGGATGTGTGGCTATGGTTTCCATGATTTGGGTGCGTTTTTGCAGTTTTTGACACAGCGGCCTTCACTGTTCATCTTGTGAATCTCGCCTTTATAAACTACTTCGGCACGGCCCCACTGGAATGGTCCAGCGATGTCGAATACTGGCGGTATGAAGAAATTGCCTTTGGTGTCGATGTAGCCCCACCCGCCGATGGAAACAGGAGCGAGTCCTTCGGAAAACTGGTAGGCGTTTTCGAAAGTGGGAGCGATGACAATATTGCCGTTGATGTCGGCAAAGCCGAATTGTTTATCTTTCTCAATGAGTGCAAGACCGTCGTGGTAGTTGTAGGCTTCAGAACGATAGCCGCTATTGTCGTATTCGATAGGTAGGACGGTTTTTCCGCTGCGGTCGATGATGCCCCATTTATTGTTGAGAGAAACGGATGCACGACCTTCGTTGAAGAGTCCTGCATGGTCGTAGATGCAGGGGATGACCTCGCGACCTTTGTTGTTGAGGTAGCCGTATCTGCCATCGCGGAGGACGAGGTAAAAATTATCGGCGTTACCTACGATGTGTGTGTAGACGGGTTTGGTGAGAGGCTTGAATTTCTTGTCGAACATGGCGAGACCGTCGCCGTCGCCAGCGAAGAATACTCCATTCATGAATGATGTGACTACTTCGTATTTGATTGGGAGAACTTCTTTGTTGGCGAAGTTAATCATACCGTAGCGGTCGTAGCCTTTCACCACAGCATAACCCTCGTAGAAAGGATATGCGTATTGATACATGGGAGGGATGACCATGCGGCCAGTGGTGTCGATATAGCCGTAGCCGATGGTGAAAGAATCGATGGAGGCGGCTACCACGGCACGTCCTTCGTTAAACGACGAGGCGGCATAAAACTGGAAGCCGATGCGTTGTTGACCTGTTGTGTCGAAAAAACCGTAGAGGCTGTCGCGGCGTACCAAGATGAGGCCTTCATGAGGATAGTCGACGTCGGCATAGTTGCAAGGGATTACCTGTTCGCCTTGGCGGTTGATGAGGCCGCAGCTGTCGTAATTCATATATACCTTGCAATAGTTGCCGTGAAACTTGTCAACAAAAAGAAATTTGTTGGGTGTGATAATGGTCCCGTCCTCGCTTTTAAAACCAAAACGGTTGCCGTCCTGGGTGGTCTGAATGCCGTCGATAAACACCAGTTCGCAGCCGCACTCTTCATCGTCAACGTATTCGACCTTTTCTTGTGCAGAAAGGGCTGTGGTGAGGGCCAGCAGGGCCAGTAGAAGTAACCGTTTCATGGTGAGTATGGAATTAAATAATGGTGATTTCGTCGGATTGAACCCAGCCAGTGTTGCCGTCAGCGATGCGTATCTTATGCCAGTCGCCGAGGGTTTCTTCAATGTCGAGTTCTGTGCCCTCGTGAAGGACGAGTTTGTCGATGCTGGAGGTCTCGGGAGAACCTTTGACGACAATCATAGGTTCGGTGACGACAGCTTTGTTGTGGCGGTTGAAACTGATGCTTGAGGCTATGGCCGAAGCAATTGCTATCAGCAGCAGGCATGTGGCCAGTATGCTGCCGATGAGGGAGTTTTTGCGCCAGCGGTAGTCGTTGCACAGGAAGAAAAATACCAGAAATGCCCCAAGAAGTACCAAGATGATGAGGAGGACAACTCTCCAGCCAGCGGGGCTGAACCAGCCGATGAAGGATTTGGTCCATTTGGCGAGGAAAAACTCGGGTAGCGGGGTGATTTGGTCCTCGGTCTTGCTTTGGGCGAGTTCGAGATTTTGGCGGGCATCGCGGAAATTGGGCTTGAGGCGGAGGGCCCGTTCGTAGTTGAGAACGGCCTGGCCGAACTCTTCCAAACGATAGTAAGCGTTGCCGAGATTGTAGTAGAGGTCGGCGTTCTCGTAGCCGGCTTTGAGTATGGCCTCGTAGGAGGAGGCTGCCTGGGTATAGTCGGCGTTTTTGAAAGCCTCGTTGCCTTGCTTCATCAGCGCTGCGGGATCCTGCGCGTGAAGATTTGAGGCAAGGAAAAGTAATAAGATGGTTATAAAGCGTTTCATTTTTATAGTCTTAAATCATAACAATCATTTGGAGAGCTTCGTCGTATATTTGCTGTTTCTTGGCAGCAGCGTCGCCTGGAGCAAAACGGGCAAAGTCGACATCTTGAAGGGTGTGCATGATGCGTTGTTGCTGTTCTTCGGGCACTTGTTTGTCGATGAGGCATTCGCGCACGGTGTCGCTGCTGAGTTGAGAAAGTTCGATATTGTATTTGTCGGCCAGACAGCCCCAGATGGCTTTGTAGATTTCTTCGTAGAAAAGGTTGTCGTTGTTGTCAGAGAGGTGCGCGGCGGCCTTTTTGAGACGTTTGCGGGCCTCTTTGGTGGCACGGCGCAGTCGCATACCGGCGATGTCCTGTTGTTGCGCCTGACGATGACGGCCATAAAGAATGAGGCCGATAGTGGCGGCAATGATGAGGACTAACAGAATGTAGAACCAGGCTGTGGGGGCGTCTTTCTTGTCGCGCAGCGAAAAACTTTGAGTGCGGTTCTGGATATAGTTGATGTCGCTGTTGAGGAGTTTGACGTCGCTCTTGTTGCTGGTGACGTTCTTCATCGAGTTCGGGTCGCCTTTGTGGATGCGGACAGGGATGGCATCGACGGTCTTGGTGACATATTTCTTGGTGTTGGAGTCGAAGAAAACGAACTTGACAGAAGGTATTTCATAATTGCCCTGGTTGCGGGGGATGAGTACCCATTCGAAGGTGCGGCTGCCGCTGATACCGCTGTTAGTGTGGTTGAGTTTGTCGTTGATTTGCGGGTCGTAGACTTCAAATACTTTGGGGAAATCGATTTCAGGGGCTTCGATGAGCATCAGGTTGCCGTTTCCGCTGACGGTGAGACGGTAGGTGATGGCCTCATTGGCTTTCACTTCGCGGGTGTCAACCTCGCCTTTGACGTCAAAACTGCCCACCGCACCGCTGAAGCCGTCGGGACTTGCGGGCAGGGGCTTCACATTGACGTTGATGCTGTTGGTGCGGAGATGCTTTTCAACTGCCTGGGTGGGGTTGAAGAAGGGGTCGTCGAAAAGGTCCCACAAGGAACCTGTGCGTTGACGCTGGCGTTGCACGAGGGCCAGCACGTCGAGGTCGAGGGGTTCGATAGTGAGTTTGCCGCTCTCTTGGGCGAAGAGGGCGCCACGACGGATCTCTGCCACCATATAGCGGCGGCCATCAATGGTCTCTTCGTATTGTTTCACATTGCCGTTCTTGGTGAGGTCTTCGCTCCAAAAACCTTTGTTGCCAGGAAGCTTGTCTATCTGATATTGGCTGAGCGATACCTGGGTGTAGATTTTGTAAGTGAGGATGACTTGCTCGCCTTGGTATGGGCTGCTGTTGCTAATGCTGGCACGGGCGAAGAGAGCCTTGCTGTCAATATTGGAGGATTGGGCAGGCTGTGCCGAAGATTGGCGCGACTGACCATAGCCTTGACTGTAGCCCTGGTTGCTGCTCTGCTGGGGTTGACCGCTGCCTTTGACAACCTTGATGGTAAATCCGGGGCAGGTGACACGTTTTCCGTCGACAGCACAGGAGGCAGAGCCGATATTGAAAGTACCTTCCACATCGGCCAAAACAATGTAGGTGAAACCTGAGGTGACAGAGTGAGACACCTGGCCGTTGATGATGCTCATGCCTGTTTGGAGCGAACCGTTGGGGCCCGAGAGAACGCTGAGACCTTTGAACGAAGGCCCGTGGAAATCGTTGGCACGAGCACCGATTTCATAGCGTATCTCAAAACGGCGTCCTATCTCGACTTGACCAGGGGCTCGAACTGTGAGCTCTTGGGCTTGGGAAATAAGCGCTGAGGCTAAAAGAAGTAAGATTAAAATATGTCTTTTCATAATTGTCCTGTCTTCGCTAATCACTAATTACCAATCCTTCTCAATATGTTTGGGCGAACCCACTTCGAGTTTTTTGGCGTTCTCTTTCATGGTGTTCTTTTCATTGTTTTTTACCGCTTCAAGCAGACGCTCGGCATCTTGTTTCTTTTGCTGTTGTTGTTGCTGCTGTTGGCGTTGTTGCTGACGGTCTTGCTGGTTTTGTTGGCTGTTTTGGTTCTGCTGGTTCTGTTGGTTTTGCTGGTCTTTTTGATCCTGCTTGCCGTCTTTATTTTGGTCTTGTTTGTTTTGGTCCTGCTTGTTCTTGTCCTTATTGTTTTGGTCTTGTTTGTTGTCTTGACCGCCGCCTTGCTGCTGTTGTTGCTGTTGCTGCTGTTGCGCCTGTTGGAGCAGTTTCTTGGCGTATGAAAGATTGTAGCGGGTGCTGTCGTTTTTTGGATTGAGTTTGAGGGCCTCCTGGTAGTCGCTCACAGCTTGTTTGAAATCCTGCATACCTTGGGCGCGATCTTCCTTTTGAAGACCAGCCTGGAGATGGCTGTTGCCTTTGTTGTGAAAGATGTTGCTGCGGGTCTTGTCTTTCACACCTTCAGTGTGGAGGGCCTGATCGTAATGCTGAGCGGCCTCGTCGTATTTCTTTTGGCGATAGAGGACGTTGCCGAGATTGTATTGGGCACGGTAGGCGGTGCTGTCGTTCTGAATGGCGCGGCGGTAGCTCACCTCTGCTTGTTCGTATTTTTTGGCTTTGTATTCCTTGTTGCCTTTGCGGGTTTCTTTGCGCACGGTGCGGTCTTGTGCCTCTATGGCATTTCCCACAAATAGGAGCAACAGGGTTATGACAAATATCTTTTTCATTGGGCGTAAGAGTGTCTACTTCTTTGTTAGAATCTTATCGAGGTTGATTTTCTTGTTGCGGCGTTCGAAAATGAGCAGTTCGGCGATGAGGCAGACGAGGGCGGCGGCGAGGGGATACTGGTAGCGGCTCTCGTATTCGGAGAACATGGCTTCGCCGTAATTCTCTTTTTCGAGGTTTTCTATGAGATGCACAATCTCTTGAACACCAGAGTTGATGCTGGTAGCCCGCACATAAACGCCTTTGCCAGCATGGGCGATAGAGGTGAGTGTGGCCTCATCGAGTTTTGTGGTCACGGTGTTGCCCTCGCGGTCGCGTTTGTAGCTCTTCATGCCTCCTCGATATTCGGGGATGGGGGTGCCTTCGGGCAAACCCATGCCGATGGTGCAGATGCGCACCCCTTCGCCTGCGGCGGAACGGGCGGCAGCTTCGGCGTCGTCCTCGAAGTTCTCACCGTCGGAGATGACGATGATGGCGCGGCCTTGGTTCTTGACCCATTCACGGTCGGGGTCGCCGTAGCCAAAGGTCTCCATGGCTTTATTGATAGCGTCGCCGATGGCGGTGCCTTGGGCGCTGATGAGGGAGCAGTCAATTTGGTCAAGGAAGAGTTTTACGGCGCTGTAGTCGTTGGTGAGGGGCATCTGGACATAGCTGCTTCCTGCAAACACCACGAGCGAGATACGGTCGCTGCCAAGTTCGTTAATCAGATTGGTCACGATGCGTTTGCTTCGCTCCAAGCGGTTGGGTTGGATGTCCTCGGCCATCATACTGTTGGAGATGTCCAAGCAGATGGAAATGTCGCTGCCGAGGCGTTCGCCTTTGACCATCTTGCTGCCCTCTTGAGGGTTGGCTATGGCGATGATGAGGAAAGCTGCGGCCAACATGATGAGGCCGAACTTAGTGGCGGGACGCCAGCGGGAGGCATCGGGAATGAGGCGCCCGAACATGCTGCTATCGGCAAACTGCTCGAGCCGTTTTTTGTTGCGATACTGCAACCAAATCCACAAGGCCACCCCTGCGGGTATGAGCAGGAGGAACCATAGCAATTGGGGATGTTCGAAATGAATCATGAGTGAATGATGAATTTGAAGTGGAGTTTGGTTATCAAAATATTAAGGTGTGGAACGATAGTAAAGGAGCCCGAGGAGGATTTCGAGCAGGAGGGCTATGGCGGCAAGAATGAGCCAGCCGAAGTATTCGTCCTTGGTTTGGGCGTACTGGGTGACGTCGATTTTGCTCTTCTCCATCTCGTCAATCTGTTTGAAGATGTTTTGCAGGCTCTTCTTGTTGGTAGCGCGGAAATAGTGGCCTTCGTTGGTCGATTGAGCCATCTGGGTCAGGAGGTGCTCGTCAAGTTCCACGGGGACATTCTGATAGTGGACGTGTCCGAAAGGGTCGCGGAAGGGGTAGGGGGCCAACCCTTGTGTGCCCACACCGATGGTATAGAGGCGAATGTTATACATGGCTGCGATTTCGGCAGCACTCTGCGGGTCGACCGAACCTTGGTTGTTGATACCGTCGGTGAGGAGGATGATGACCTTGCTCTTGGCCTCGCTCTCCTTGATGCGGTTGATGGCTGTGGCCAAGCCGTCGCCGAGGGCGGTGCCGTCCTTAATCATGCCGCTCTTGAGGGTGGAGAGCTGTTTGGTGAGCACGTTGTGGTCGATGGTGAGGGGCACCTGGGTGAATGCTTCGCCTGAGAAGACAACCAGGCCGATGCGGTCGTTCTTGCGGCCATTGATGAAATCGGAGGCCACCTTCTTGGCGGCTTCCAGACGGTTGGGCTTGAAGTCTTCGGCCAGCATACTGCCGCTCACGTCCATGGTGAGCACGATGTCGATGCCTTCGACCTTCATCTCCTGCCTGCTCAGTTTGCTCTGCGGACGAGCGAGGGCGATGATGATGGCCGTGACGGCAACCATTCTCAATACGAACAGCAGCGGATATGACCGTTGGCGGAAAGTTTTGCGGGCACCTTTGAAGAGGCTGATATTGGAGAACTGCAGGGCAGGTTTTTGTTTGCGATAGCGAAAAATGTACCATGCCGTCATCAACGGAATGAGAATCAGCAGTATCAGCACCCAAGGGTGGGCAAAGGTGATGTGGTTCATTTGTCAGTTTTTATTGGTTGTTCGACAGGGGTAGTGGGAGTGTTGGTAGGAGTTGCAGCGGGGGTGGGCTTCGGAGCCAAGGCTTTGACAAATTCTACGGCATAGTTGAGCGAGTTGTCGTGCTGGAACGGTAGGGGCTCCGATTTGGCAAATTTCACCATATCGGCCGTTTGCAGAATTTGTTGCAGCATAGAGGCCCTTTCGGGAGTGTGGGCAGGACAGGCGGCAAAGGCGTCGAGTGTCTGGTCGCTGGTCATCTCGGTGGATTGGATGTGGTAGGCCTCTTCGAGGAAATTGCGGAGGATGTCGGTAAGCTCGGTGTGGTATTCCTTCACCATGCCCTGCTGCCACAACTGACGCTGGCGCAAGTCTTCGAGAGCCTGCAGCGCTCGGGCGTCGGAGGGCAGTGGGGGTGCTTTGGGAATAGTGATGAGCGGCTTCTTTTCTTTCATCCGTTTGATGACGAATACTGCTGCCACAACCGCTGCAGCCACAAGCAGGGCCAGCAGCACCCAGCGGAATATCTCCCAGAAGGTGTAAGGCTGGCGAAGTATGGGGGCGATGTCGCGGATTTCGGCAGAAGTAGTGTCGACATTAGGCACATCGCTGACAACAAGCATAATGGAGTCGTCGCCGATATGCAGCCAGTGCTCGCCGATCTCAAAACTGGTGAGGGCGGTATAGAGGGTGCCGCTGGCCGTATCCATCCATTGCTTCACAGCCACGATGTCGTTGTTTGTGAGTTCGTCGAGGGTGGGGTAATGGCTTGTTTTTTCAATCGATAGCGTCACTTGGTCGCCCAGCACAAGACTGGTGCTGTCGAGTTTGAAACTGTAGTGCGGCAGCGAAGGCTCCTGAGCCCCAAGGGTGAGGCCTGTCAGTAGGAATAGTATTGCGATGATATTTCGTTTCATAAGGCTAAAAGTTTAAACACCACGCATTTCAAATAGTTTTTTGAGTTCCTTGACATAATCTTCGCCCGTGTAGAGGACCGTCTGGTCGATGCCGTACTTGCGCAGGTTTTCCTCCACTTTGCCCACATGGCGCTGGTATCGGTTGGCGAAATCCTGCCTGATGTGGGAGTCGGCGGTGTCTATCCAGATGGTTTCCGAGGTCTCGGGGTCGTAGAATTTGGCAAGTCCCAAGTCGGGGAGGTTTACCTCCTTTTCATCGGTTATGCGGATGGCCACGAGGTCGTGTTTGCTTGCGGCAATCTTGAGGGCGTCGGTGTAGTTGTCGTCGTAGAAGTCGCTGAGCAGGAAGGCTGTGCAACGCTTTTTGATGACGTTGGAGAAGTAGCGCAGAGCCTCGGAGAGGTTGGTGCCGTTGCTGGTAGGGCGGAAGGTGATGAGTTCGCGGATGATGCGGAGGATGTGGCTGCTGCCTTTCTTGGGCGGGATGAACATCTCGATTTTGTCGCTGAAAAGGATCACGCCCACCTTGTCGTTGTTTTGTATGGCGCTGAAGGCCAGTGTGGCGGCCACTTCGGCCACAAGTTCCTCTTTGAACTGGTGATGGGTGCCGAAACGGTTCGATCCGCTCACATCCACAAGCAGCATGACCGTGAGCTCGCGCTCCTCTTCGAAAATCTTGACGTAGGGGTGGTTGAGCCTTGCGGTGACGTTCCAGTCAATGTTGCGCACATCGTCGCCGTACTGATATTCGCGCACCTCGCTGAAGGCCATGCCGCGCCCTTTGAAGGCACTATGGTACTCGCCCGAGAACAACTGTCGGGAGAGGCCTCGCGCCTTTATCTCGATTTTGCGTACTTTCTTATAAATATCAGTGTTCTGTTCCATTGCTTTGATTAGGGCACATCCACTCTGTTGAGAATCTCGTTGACAACCTCCTCGCTGGTGATGTTCTCGGCTTCGGCTTCGTAGGTGAGGCCGATGCGGTGGCGGAGCACATCCATGGCTATGGCACGCACATCCTCGGGGATGACGTAGCCTCTGCGGCGCATGAAGGCGTAGGCCTTCGAGGCCAGGGCCAGGTTGATGCTTCCACGGGGCGAGGCGCCGTAGCTGATAAGCCCTTTGAGCTTGCCCAGCTGGTACTGCTCGGGATAGCGCGAGGCGAAAACGATGTCGGTAATGTAGTTCTCGATCTTCTCGTCCATATACACCTCGCGGACGAGGTCGCGGGCCTTCAAGATGTCGGCGGGCTTGAGTATGGGCTGCTGCTTGGCCATGCCGCCGTTCATGTGCTGGTGCAGGATCATGCGCTCCTCCTCCTTCTTGGGGTAGCTGATGACCACCTTGAGCATGAAGCGGTCCACCTGTGCCTCGGGCAGGGGGTAGGTGCCTTCCTGCTCGATGGGGTTCTGGGTGGCCATGACGAGGAAGGGCTCCTCGAGCTTGTAGGTGTTCTCGCCAATGGTCACCTGGCGCTCCTGCATGGCCTCCAAGAGGGCGCTCTGCACCTTGGCGGGGGCACGGTTGATTTCGTCGGCGAGGATGAAGTTGGAGAAGATGGGGCCCTTCTTCACGTTGAAGGTCTCGCTCTTCTGGCTATAAATCATGGTGCCGAGCAGGTCGGCGGGAAGCAGGTCGGGGGTGAACTGGATGCGGCTGAACTTGGCGTCGATGGCCTGGGCCAAAGATGTGATGGTGAGGGTCTTGGCCAAACCGGGGACACCCTCGAGGAGGATGTGCCCGTTGCTGAGCAGACCTATCATCAGACTTTCAATCATGTGTTTCTGACCCACGATGTTCTTGCGCAGCTCCATAGTGAGGGCGTCCACGAAGGCGCTTTCGCGGGAAATGCGTTCGTTTAGTTCCTGAATGTTGACAGATGATTCTTCCATGTATTATATTGTTTAGTTCTATTTTATTGTTGTGTTCCGGCCTCGGC
>JAZUFY010000132.1:0-16031 GCA_045640925.1 Bacteroidales bacterium | reverse complement strand
CAAGCCATCTTCGACAACCCCGACAACCTCCTTGAAGAATCCAAACTCCTCGCCCGCCAACTCTACGGAGCCTCCACCCACCCCAACATCAAAGGAGGCGAACTCTTTGTGGTATACTTCTCCGAGTGCCAATTGTTCGGCGAGACCATGGACGCCGTGGGCCTCTTCAAATCGGAAAACAAAGAATCCTTCCTCCGCGTCCTCCACGACGAAGAGCAATGGAGCACCCGCGAGGACGACCCCAGCGCCCAAAGCCAGTACCGCCTCGAAGCCCAGCAGGGCATCAACCCCAACAAACTCGACAAAGGGGCCATCATCTTCAACAGCGAAGCCGACAAAGGCTACATCGTCAGCGTGGTCGATGCCACCAATCGAGGCCTCGACGCACAATACTGGAAAGACACCTTCCTCTGCCTCCGCCAACGCGAGGACGAATACTACAGCACCCACGCCGAAATGCAGGCCTACAAAAAATTCGTCACCGACGAACTTCCGCAACAGTTTGAAGGAGTGAGCAAAGCCGACCAGGCCGACCTCCTCAACCGCAGCATCAACTACTTCAAGCAAAACGACAACTTCGACCTACAGACCTTCTCCCAAGAAGTAATCGCCCAGCCCGAAGTGATAGACAGCTTCCAACAATACCGCCAGCAATACCAAGAAGAGAACGACGTGCAACTCCAAGACAGCTTCGACATCAGCGAAGGAGCCGTAAAAAAACAGTCGCGGGCCTACAAAAGCGTCATCAAACTCGACCGAAATTTCCATATCTACGTCCACGGCGACCGCGACCTCATTGAACAGGGCGAAGACGAAAAAGGCAAATACTACAAAGTCTACTACAACCAAGAAAGCTGACCCTGCACCCAAAACAGCCCCATCTATCCCCCTCCGACACTCCTCCCAACACTCCTCAAAACCCCAACCCGAATCCGCAGTAAGTCAGGGGTAACGTTGCTGTGCTTCCGATATGCTTCCCATATACTTCCGATATGCTTCCGACATGCTTCCGATATATAATATCGCATCCATATCGGAATCAAGTCGCAACCATTTCGCAAACATCTCGCAATTATTTTGGGAAAAAATTGAGGAAACTATATATTTATAAAAAAAAATTCGTATCTTTGCAGCGAAAATAATAAAACACTATGGCACGCAATAAAAACCATCAAATGCAATTCACCGGTTCCCTCGGGAACATCACAAGTCGCCAAATAGGTGGCAATTATTACTTCTCAGAGAAAATCACCCGCCGCAAAGCCACGCGCACCGAGTGCAATATGCGCAACATGCTGCCCATGGGCAACATCATGGCCATGCTTCGGGTGCTGAAAGAATACGTCCCCGACCTGTTCGAAGGCTGCCCCAACCGCCAAAAGGCCAGGGGCAAATATGTGTCGCTCAACAAGAACCGCGACATAGTGTTCCTCACCCGCGAGCAGCAAACCAACTTCGCTTGCATACTCGCAGGACACCAAATCAGCGCAGGATCCCTCACCTCCATCGCCCATACGCTGACCGACAACAAGCTGGTCATTACCAACATACGTCTGTCCAACAACATCACCCGTTCCACAACTGTGAAGACACTCTCCGAGGACATCCTCCGCAACAACCACGCCTTTGCCCCTGGCGACCACCTCACCCTCTACTTCCTACAGCAGAAGGGCGGCTACGCCTCGCACCCCCCAACGGTCAAAGCCCGCCGCATAGTGCTGGAACTCGACCCCCGCAACAAAACCCCATTCTCGACCATCGACCCCGACGGCCTCTGGTGCAACAACCAGGGTATGCTGGCCCTCTCCGAACCTTTGGCAAAATCGGCTGCCACCTTCGTGCACAGCCGCACCGACCGCCGCGACGATATCCTTGTTTCGTCACAGACCCTCTTGTGCGTCAACAGCCTCATCGAAAGATATTCAACCCGCGAGGCCTTCCTCAACGCGGTCGAAAGCCGTGGCGGATTCACCAACACGGAGGACAGCCTCACCCCGACATTCACTCCCGAGACGAAATACGACAACAATCCCACCCTCAGCCACACCGTGGCCCTCTTCAGCAACGACGACGCCCTCGGCTCGGTCTCGCCCAAGAGCGGCAACTACCTGCACGGCGATACCGTGACCCTCAACGCCACCCCAGCCGAGGAATGCCATTTCGTCCACTGGGTCAACAACATGGGCGTGGTCGTTTCCACCGAAGCCATGTGGAAGGTGCGCATCACCGCTGACTCCGCCTTCACCGCCGTGTTTACTGCCGAATCGGAATAACGTTGCCCGAGGCCGAAGTATTATCCTTTTGGTTAACCGAGGCGTGATTATCAATAATAAGGATATAATAATATTAATAATTTCGCGTTAAATAAAATTGGAATAATTATTTTGACAGATATGAAAAGATGTTTTTTGATTGTTTTGACTGTGGTGATGGCTTTTATGGCTTCAGCACAGGAGAAGAATCTTTCGGCACTGTTCGACTATGCTGTGTTCGACCTGCCCGACAGCGATAAGCCATACGTGGAGACCTATTTGGACATAAACGCATGGTCGCTGAATTTTGTAAAGGAATCGGAAGACCAATACCGTGCCACGGTAGAGGTGACTATCGTGGTGAGACAGAGCGACACTGTGGCATACTTGAAGAAGTACGACCTGCACAGCCCCTACACCTCCAGTGCCGAGGCTACGAACTTCACCTTTTTCGACATGCAGCGTTTCGCCCTCGGGGCAGGCATCTACGACCTCGAAATGACTGTCCGCGACAAGGCTTCGCAACAGGCGCCAGCGGTGATTAACGAGAAACTGGTAGTGTATTTCCCCAAGGACAGGCCTTCGATGTCGCGTATGCTGCTCATCAGCCAGGCCTCCAAGACTGTGGAGGAGAATGTGCTCTCGCGCGGAGGCTACGACATGGTGCCTTATATCAGCTCATTTGTGCCTGCCGAGCAGAAGGTGCTGAACCCTTATTTCGAGATCTACCACCTCGACAAAGAGTTGGGCAACGACAGCTACCTTGTGTACCTCTATGTGGAGCAGCAGGAGAATGGGCGCCGTGTGCAAAGCACCGAGCGGCTGGTGAGAGGCAAGGCGGCCAATGCCAAGGCGGCCATCTATTCGGAGGTGGACATCAGCAAGGTGCCTTCGGGCAACTACAACCTCGTCACCGAGATTCGCAATCGCAAGAACGAGACCCTGCTGAAAGGCAGTGTGCCTTTCCAGCGCAGTAACCCCAAGGTGCAACCCGACAGCCTCTCGGCGGAGGATGTGGCGACATCGTTTGCAGGCCTTCTCACCGACGAGCAGAAACTGAACTATTATATCGACGCCCTCTATCCCATAGCCTCCGAGACCGAAAAAGAGATTGCCAAAGAGCTGATAAAGAAACCCGGTCTGGCAGAGAAGCAGACTTTCCTGTACCAGTTTTGGATGAGACGCGACCCTTTGGACCCTGCCGGCAAATGGCATGAGTATTTGGGCTGGCTGACCTACGTCGACGAGCACTACAGCTACCCCAAGACCCCTGGCTACCGCACCGACAGAGGCCGCGTGTATCTGCAATACGGCCCCCCAGACTTTGTCCGCGACGAGAAGAACTTTGTTGGCGCCCTCAAAATAGGCAGTGGCACCAATTCACAAAACAAGTTCAATGCCGACCAAACGGCCAGCGTCATTGCCAAGGCGGCTTCCAACAACTCGCAGGGACATGTCTATTACCTGCCCTACCAGCTGTGGCGCTACAACCGCATGGCTGCCGATGAGCCCAACCGCGTATTCCTGTTTTGGGACGAGTTCCGCAGCGGGTTCTATAAACTGCTCAACAGCAATGCCCGTGGCGAGGTGCGCGACCCGTTGTGGGAACGCCGCCTGTGCCAGCAGCAGCTAAACGAGGATGTAGTGGGTGAAGTTGGAGAACAATTTGCCAGAGGGTATTGATGTATCTGTTGTCGGACATATTATACCTGATTGTGTACTACTTGGTGCGCTACCGCCGCAAAGTTACCCGCACCAATCTGCGCAATGCCTACCCCGAACGCAGCGAGGCTGATCGTAAAGCCATCGAAAAGGCCTACTACCGCCATATCTGCGACCTGCTTGTGGAAGGTATATGGAATCTTTATGCCCGCCCTCAGCGAATCATGCAGAGGTATCGCTTCACCAATCGCCAATTGGTAAACAAATATTACGAGCAAGGGCAAAGTGTGATACTGATGTCGGCACACTACAACAACTGGGAGTATATGATTACTTCGCTCAACTTCCAGCTGATGCATCACGGCGTCGGGGTGGGCAAACCCCTCGACGACAAAAGCACGGCCAAGTTCATCACCCGACGTCGCAGCCGTTACGGCACCCAGATTGTAGACCAAACCGATGTGCGGCAAGAGATGGAATATTTTCAAAAGCACAACATCCCCGTGGCCTATATGATGCTCTCCGACCAGGCACCCAGCAATGAACACAAGTCGTTTTGGACAACCTTCATGCACCAGGAGACCCCGTTCCTGTATGGTGCCGAATATTTCGCCAGGAAGTACAATATGCCTGTGCTGTATTACGAAGTGAAGAAAGTGAGCCGAGGCCGCTACGAGGTGACGTTCTCGACTCTGTGCGAGAAACCCAACGAAGTGCCGCAATACACCATCACCTCCGAATACATTCACCGTCTGAACAAAACAATTAACAATGCACCTCAATATTGGCTATGGTCGCACAAACGCTGGAAGCGGATACGCCCTGCCGATGTTCCTTTGCATGAATTAAGTATTAAACAATAAAAAAATAAAAATAAGAGAAGGGCGTCAGCCACTCATAAATCATAAATCATCCGTCACCATGCATACCGCAGTCGTCATACTCAATTGGAATGGAAAGAAAATGCTGGAGCGTTTTCTGCCTTCGGTGGCAGCCCACACAACAGGCGAAGCCGAGGTTGTCATAGCCGACAACGGCTCCACAGACGATTCTATCGCTTTTTTGGAGAAAGAATACCCCCAGCTGCGCATTATCCGCATGGACAAGAATTACGGTTTTGCCGAGGGCTACAATCGTGCTTTGGCACAGATCGAGGCCGACTATTATGTACTGCTCAATGACGATGTGGAGGTGACCGAAGGATGGATAGAGCCCGTCATTGCCCAGATGGAGCAGAACTCCAAGACCGCCATCTGCCAACCCAAACTGCTGATGTTTGACCAGCGCGACACCTTTGAATATGCCGGAGGGGCGGGAGGCTTTATTGACAAATACGGCTATCCTTTCTGCCGTGGCAGACTTTTCACCACCTTGGAAAAAGACCATGGCCAGTACGACGATGCTTGCGAGATTTTCTGGGCATCGGGGGCGGCAATGTTTGTCAAAGCCAAGGTTTGGAAAGAACTCGGCGGATTGGACGGCGAATTCTTCGCCCACATGGAAGAAATCGACTTTTGCTGGCGTGCCAAAAATGCAGGCTACCGAGTGGAGTACTGTCCCTCGTCGACCATCTACCATGTTGGAGGCGGCACCCTGCCCAAATCCAATCCGCGCAAGACCTTCCTCAATTTCCGCAACAATATGGCCCTGCTATATAAGAACCTGCCACAGAAACGGCTGGCATGGGTGATGGTGCTGCGGGTGGTATTGGATTATGTGGCAGCCTTCAAGTTCCTCTTAGAGCGGAAACCGCAGGAGTTCAAAGCCGTGGTGGATGCCCACAAAGCCTTCTACAAATGGATGCCACGCCTGAAAGTCAAACGCTATCGCCAACAGAGCCAACAAAAAGTAACCTGCATATATGAAGGACTTCTATTGGTAAGATACTACCTGTTTCGCAAAACAAAGTTCAGTCAATTGAAGAATAATTAGTGAATAGCGAAATGTGAGATGAGCACATTCTTACCACATTCCACCTATCACATTTCACAAAAAACAAAACTTAATTACAATAATATAAAATGAGAAAAGTTCGCGTTCGTTTCGCACCCAGTCCTACAGGCCCGCTGCACATTGGCGGTGTCCGCACAGCTCTTTACAACTACCTCTTTGCCCGTCAAAATGGCGGCGATATGATTCTTCGTATCGAAGACACCGACCAAACCCGTTTTGTGCCTGGTGCCGAAGACTACATCATCGAAGCCCTCGACTGGTTGGGCATCAAGTTTGACGAAGGTGTGCATATCGGCGGCCAATATGGCCCCTATCGCCAAAGTGACCGCAAACCCATGTACCGCCAGTATGCCGAGCAGCTGCTGCGTGACGGCTGGGCCTATTACGCCTTCGACAAGCCCGAAGCCCTCGATGCCAAACGTAAAGAATACGAGGCTCAGAAAAAGACTTTCCAATACGACTGCACCACCCGTGGCATGATGGAGAACAGCCTCTCGCTGCCCGCCGAAGAGGTGCAACGCCGTTTGGACAGTGGCGAGCCCTACGTTGTCCGTTTCAAATTCCCCGAGAATATCGACATCACCGTCCACGACCTCATCCGTGGCGATGTTACCATGAACAGCCGACTCCTTGACGACAAAGTGCTCTTCAAGAGCGACGGTATGCCCACCTACCACTTGGCCAATATCGTCGACGACCACACCATGGAGGTGTCGCACGTCATCCGTGGCGAAGAATGGCTGCCCTCTGCCCCGCTGCATTTCATGCTCTACAAAGCCTTCGGCTGGGAAGACACCATGCCTCAGTTCGCCCACCTGCCCCTGCTGCTCAAGCCTGATGGCAACGGCAAATTGAGCAAACGTGATGGCGACCGTCTCGGTTTCCCCGTATTCCCACTTGATTGGCACAACCCCGAGACTGGCGAACTGAGCAGCGGCTATCGCGAGAAAGGCTATCTGCCCGAAGCAGTGGTGAATATGCTCGCCCTGTTGGGTTGGAACCCTGGCAACGACCAAGAGTTGATGAGCATGGACGAGCTTATCAAGCTCTTCAGCATCGAACACATCAGCAAGAGTGGCGCCAAATTCAATGTCGAGAAAGCCAAATGGTTCAACCACGAATATTTGCAGAAATGCCCTGATGAAAAACTGGCCGAGATGTTCGTCCCGCAACTCAAAGAGCATGGCGTCGAAGCCCCTATGGACTACATCGTCAAAGTGTGCGGCATGATGAAAGAACGTCTTACCTTCCCCAGCGAGCTGTGGGATCAGACCCATTACTTCTTTGTCGCCCCCACCGAATACGACCCCAAAGCCGTGTCGAAACGTTGGAAACCAGGCATGACCACCCACATGGCCAAAGTAATCGAAATCTTGAACACCGTGCCGTTTGAATACGATGCCATCCATAAGGCACTGCTTGAAGACTATATCACCGCCAACCAATTCAACATGGGTCAGATCATGAACTCGCTCCGTTTGGCCGTAGTGGGCACCACTGTCGGCCCCGACATGCTAACACTGGTCATGACCATCGGCAAAGATGAGACCATCAAACGTGTGCAGCGCGCCATCGACACCCTCGGAGAACCAACAGAATAATTAATAAAACAATAAAAATAAAAAGTACGGCCTCGCCCCACTCTTTATTCTTAATTCTTAATTTTTAATTCTAACAACCATGGAAATCAATCAAGACATGAACAAGCCTGTGGACGATAACAGCCTCGACACAATGAAAGTAAAAGAAAGCATGGAACAATGTCCTGCCAATCCCGAACCTACTCCCGAACCCAATCCTGCGACTGAAGAAACATGTGCAACGAACAATGGCGACTGCGATAAGAAAAAGCATTGCAATTGTCAAAAATGTTTATGTTTCATGAACGTTTTGATGTTCGTCGGACTCATCCTGTTATACATCTTCCACTTCACCGGTATTGGCACCCACAGCAAGCACAACCCCAACGCCGCCGCACCCGTCGTTGCCAAGGACGGCGTACTGAAAGTAGCCTACGTCGACAGCGACACCCTGCTGGCAAAATACCAATATGCCATCGATTTGCAGGAAGAACTTGTCAATTATAAAAACACACAGGAACGCAATTATCAGCAACAGATGACCCAGTTCCAGAACGATTATCAGAACTATCTGAAGACTGGTGAAACCCTGACACTGAGCCAACAGCAAGCCAAGGAAGCCGAGTTGAAGCAACGTGCCGACCGTCTCAGCACCTTGGAGGCTGAACTGACCAACAAGATTATGCAGAAACAGATGGACTCCAACACCGAACTGCTGAACCGTATTTTCGCCTTTATCCGCGAATACAATGCCGCGAACCAGCAATTCGACATCATCCTGCGCAAAACCTTCGTCGACAGCCCCACCATGTATATGAATCCTGGCATGGACATCACCGAAGAAATCATCAACGGTCTGAACGATGAATACAAAAGCGTAAAGGCCAAGAAGAACGAATAGAAACCGACACTATTCCATCAAGAGGAGGGCGGCCCAAGCCGCCCTCCTCTTTGCATATTTGGAAAATATGAAAGGAAAAGCCCTGCACGAAGGCAAGGCTTTTCTCTATTATCATGATGAAATAAAAGTTATTTCACGGGATGGTCGGCGTGGAATTTCTCCAGACGTTCCTTCAGGTCGGGGAACTGGTCGCGCTGCACCAAAGCGACACAAGCACGGATGCCTTCCTTCTTGCTGCCGGTAATGTCGAGCGAGATGGCGCTGACACCATAGCGGATAAGCTCGTTGAGCAAATCGAGGCCCGTGTAGCCAGGATAGCAGAAGGTGAAGTAGAATCCGTCGCCCACATCTTCGCCCATATCCTTGTCGTAAACGATATAGAAACCGTTGTCGGCAAAGAGTTTCTTCATCACCTGGGCTTTCTCACCATATTCTTTAATGTCCTTGACGAAGTTGAAGGTGCCGTCGTTGGCGCCTTTGAGCATGGCAGCCATGGCATACTGCACCGAATGGGCTGTACCCGAGCTGAGGCAGTAGAGGGTGCCGAAAATAAGGGCACGGCCCAACTGTGTCTGGCTGTAATAACGGCTCAGATCGGGGCACTCCTTGTTATACAAGGCGGGCGAGCAAATCATCATAGCGATACGTTCACCAGCATAGCTGAAAGATTTGGAGCCGGAAATCATCAAGACGTAGTTGTCGGTATATTTGGCCACGGTGGGTTGGAAAGGAGCCTTGCCAGGAACGCTGTAGTCTTTGCGGAAATCCATCAGGAAGTAAGCATCGTCCTCAAGGACAACAACACCGTACTTGTTGGCCATTTCGCCAATAATCTGCAATTCGTATTCGGTGAAGCAGAACCAGGCGGGGTTGTTGGGGCTGCTGTAGATGAGGCAGGCCACATCGCCGTCCTTCAATTCGGCTTCGAGTTTCTCACGCAGTTTGTCGCCACGATATTCATAGACATCGAAAGTCTTCATGGGGATGCCCAACACGCGGCACTGCTGTTTCTGCACGGGGAAACCAGGGTCGATAAAGAGCACCTTAGTCTTCTTGGCATCATAGCGTGTGAGGGTCAGGAAGCTGGCGAAACCAGCCTGCATGGAACCCACGGTAGGCACACAGCAATCGGGGGTGACATCTATATCGAGGAAGTTCTTCACAAAGCGGGCTGCTTCGGTCTTGAAATCGGCGGTACCATAAATCTCGGGATAGATGGATGCCACACCGCTTTTCAGAGCCTCAATCTGTGCGTTCACACCAATCTGAGGGGCGGGAAGGCCAGGGATGCCCATTTCCATCTTTACGAAACGGATACCTGTCTCTTTTTCCACGTCTTGAATCATCTTACGCATCTCACGGATTGAAGCCTTGCCGGGATTGGCAATCTTGTTTTCTTGGGCAATCTTGTCAATTACCTCTTTCTGAATGGGGATTTGTGTCATAATATGCAGTTTTTGTTATTTTATTAAATAAGTTTATTTTGTATTAAAGTCTTTCAATTTGGACACATTTATCGGGCTCACTTCCTTCACAATCTGATACACCTGCTTTTGTTCTTCGGGAGGCGCGGGGGTGAAGATGCTTACCAATTCTGATATTTTCACATCCATAAACTGCTGCACAGAAAGCAGGTTTGTGCGCGCCTTGTGCACTTGAAGCAACTCCTGCAATGCCGCGAGGATGTTCTGTCGGGCCTGGGTCTGGTCCTTGGTCATCATGTCCAACCCCATGCGGTGGTAAAGGTAATACACCTGGTGAAGTCCCGAATAGGCCGAATTGGTGTGGTTTTCCATAAACCAATAGCGTGCTTTCTGGCTCTCGGTGGACTTCCAGCCCTTGTAGCCCGAATTTTCGGCTGTTTGGCAGATGGTTCGGGCCGCCTCGTAGAACTGTTCACCTCCATTGGAGCCAAAACTGTCGAAATAGATGCCCAACATGATGTACAGGTAGTACGACACCGCCGAGGATAGGTTGCCGTAAAACGTGTTCATGTCGAAATCCAACGGCTGGCTTTCGTTATAGACAAAGGCGAAATCAGCCGACTCGATGTAGTTGAACAACCCCGAAGTATAGTTGGAATTATACACAGGACGGCGCAGTTGCACCGAAATCTGGCCTTTAAAATCGGTCGCCGAAGTGCGTTCAGCGAGGATCAGCGTCAGCGTGCAATCGATGCGTTCCTGCTGGTCGACCTCCAAATTTGTCCACCGGCGAGAGTTGATATAGTCCTCCAAAGCCTGTTTCATGTTGTCGAAGAACTTCTTGTCGGTCGACTCATACGACTGGGTGGTAGTCATCAATTTCTGATAGTTGACTGACACTGCACAACGGAACTCTTGAGCCGATACAGTGCCCAAGAGGGTGAGAGCCAGCAATATGGTCACACAATATTTTTGCATATACACATGCAAAGATACAAAAAAAATCGCATATAAATGTTAATATAAAGAAAAATATATTTTTTATGTGCATTTACCCTATTATTGACGATAAAAAACAACTTGCGACAGGGAGGCCGGCAGCCACCAAATCGCCATTCGCCATTCACCATTCATATTTAACATTTCTTCCTCTTTTCTTCCTCTTTTCGTCTCTTTGCTGCTCCTTTACAGATGAACTATTATTGGGACAATAATGGGACAATAATGGGACGACCTTTCTATTTTACCAACACTATTGTTTTAATTATTTTTAACACACATGTTAAATCCTCTTGACCCACAAAAATCGTGTTTTTTTTCATACTCGCCGAGGCGTTCCATAATTGGAACCATATTATTTCTCCTTACAATTTGCCCCATGTTGTTTTTTTATGTTATTATATAAGAAAAAAATCGTATCTTTGCAAAATATTTTTTGAACAAGAAAAGCATATTTCACCATGAGCGAAGAACAGAACACTCAGACAAACTACAGTGCAAATAATATTACCGTGCTCGAAGGCTTGGAAGCCGTCCGCGTGCGTCCCGCCATGTATATCGGCGATGTCAACTTCCGCGGTCTTCACCACCTCGTCTACGAGGTCGTGGACAACTCCATCGACGAAGCCCTCGCCGGCTATTGTACCAAGATATACGTCAGCATCAACGAGGACAACAGCATCACCGTCGAGGACAACGGACGCGGCATCCCCGTTGACATGCACGAAAAAGAACACCGCTCGGCCCTCGAAGTCGTCATGACTGTGCTCCACGCCGGCGGCAAATTCGACAAGGGTTCCTACAAAGTGTCCGGAGGTCTGCACGGCGTAGGCGTTTCCTGCGTCAATGCCCTCAGCGAGCACATGATTGTCAATGTCTACCGCGAAGGGAAAACCTATCAACAGGAATATTCCAAAGGCAAGCCCCTCTACGAGGTCAAAGTGGTGGGTTCTGCCGACAAAACCGGCACCCGAATCACCTTCCTGCCCGACAAGAGCATCTTCACCGTCACCGAATACGACTACAGCACCCTCCTCGACCGTATGCGCGAACTTGCATACCTCAACAAAGGCATCGACATCACGATAGAGGACAAGCGCCCCCTCAGCGACGGCACTTTCCAAAGCCACCATTTTTACAGCGAGAACGGATTGCGCGACTTCATCGCCTACCTTGACGAGAACCGCGAGAAACTCATGCCCGATGCCATCTACATCGAAGGCGAACGCAACGGCATCCCCATCGAGATTGCCATGCAATACAACAACACCTACAATGAGAACATCCATTCTTACGTCAACAATATCAACACACACGAGGGTGGCACCCACCTTGCCGGTTTCCGCAGCGGTCTCACCCGCACGCTGAAGACATACGCCGACAAGAGCGGCATGTTGGCCAAAGCCAAAGTGGAAATCTCGGGTGACGACTTCCGCGAAGGTCTCACCGCCATCATCTCCGTCAAAGTAGCCGAACCCCAGTTCGAAGGTCAGACAAAGACCAAACTCGGCAACACCGAGGTGCGTGGCGCCGTCGACTCCGCCGTCAGCGAAATGCTCGAGAACTACCTCGAAGAGCACCCCAACGAGGCCCGCACCATTGTCGAGAAGGTCATCCTTGCCGCCCGTGCCCGCCAGGCCGCCCGCAAAGCCCGCGAGATGGTTCAGCGCGGCAACGTGTTCTCCAGTGCCGGACTTCCCGGCAAACTGGCCGACTGTCAGGACGGCGACCCCGCCATGTGCGAAATCTATTTTGTTGAGGGAGACTCCGCAGGCGGATCCGCCAAACAGGGCCGCGACCGCCGCTATCAGGCCATCCTGCCACTCCGAGGCAAAATCCTCAACGTGGAGAAAGCCATGCGCCACCGTGCTTTTGAAAGTGAAGAAATCAAGAATATCTACACCGCCCTCGGCGTCACCATCGGCACCCCCGAAGACAGCCAGGCACTCAACCTTGAGAAGCTCCGCTACCACAAGGTCATCATCATGACCGATGCCGATGTCGATGGCGCACACATCGACACCCTTATGCTCACCTTCTTCTTCCGCTACATGCCCGAACTTATCGAAAACGGATATGTCTACCTGGCCACTCCCCCACTCTACCTCGTCAAAAAAGGCAACAAGAGTTTCTACTGCTGGACCGAGGAGGAACGCGAACAGGCCATGGAGGCCGTGGGCGACAAAGGTGTGCACGTGCAGCGTTACAAAGGTTTGGGTGAGATGAACCCCGAGCAGCTGTGGGAAACCACCATGGATCCCGAACACCGCCAGCTCCGCCAGGTCACTATCGAGAACGCCGCCTCTGCCGACCGAGTCTTCAGTATGCTCATGGGCGACGATGTGCCTCCCCGCCGCGAATTTATCGAAAGCAACGCCACATACGCCCAGCTCGACCTGTAGTATCATTTAACATTATACACACATGAAGCAGAACCTTCTTCTTATCAGCAACTCCACCATGCGGGGCGAAGCCTACCTCGGATGGTGCAAAGATATGGTCGCCGACTTCTGCCGTCGCCACAATGTCAAACGCGTGCTCTTTGTACCTTACGCCGGCGTGAGCCTTGCCGAAGGCACCCTAAGAGACTCCTACAACGCCTACGAGGCAAAGGTGCAGAAAGTGTATGCCGAATTCGGCGTCAAACTTTTCAGCGTTCACCATGCCAACGACCCCGTCAAAGCCGTCTATGAAGCCGAATGTGTGGCCGTGGGCGGCGGCAACACATTCCATCTGGTCAAAGAGCTGCACCGCTTAGGACTCATGCAGGCCATCAGCCGCCGCGCCAAGAACGGTATGCCCTATATGGGATGGAGCGCGGGCAGCAACGTGGCTGGTCCCACCCTCTGCACCACCAACGACATGCCCATTGTCGAGCCCACAAGTTTCGACTGCATGGGCCTCGTCCCCTTCCAAATCAACCCCCACTACACCGACTTCTTCGACCCGAAACATGGTGGTGAGACTCGTGACGACCGTCTGAAAGAGTACATCATGGTCAACCCCAATGCCGTTGTGGCCGCCATCCGTGAAGCCACAGCCCTCAGCCTTGAGGACGGCAAACTCACCCTTATCGGCAAGCCCAACAAAATGAAGGTCTTCCACCAAAACATGGCCAACACCAAAGAGTACGGCCTTGACGACGACATCAACTTCTTGTTGAAATAATTTTGTGAAAGGTGAAAAGTGATTTGTGAAAAGAGCGAGCCCTTTCTTTTCACCTTTCACTTCTCACCTTCACTTTTTTTACACCTTTCACTTTTCACAGTCATGAAATACATCGGAGCACACGTCAGTGCCAGTGGCGGAATATGCAATGCCATCCTCAATGCCGAAGCCATCGGAGCCAATGCTTTCGCCCTTTTCACCCGCAACCAGAAAACATGGGTCAGCAAACCGTTGAGCACTACTGAAATCCACACCTTCCAACAACTCCTTGCCGAGCGTGGTTTCGACCCCCACTATGTGCTTCCCCACGACAGCTACCTCATCAACCTCGGCAACCCCGAAGAAGAGAACCTCGTCAAGTCGCGCAACGCCTTTCTCGACGAGATGACCCGCTGCCAGCAGTTAGCGCTACCGCTGCTCAACTTCCACCCTGGCAGTCATCTCAACAAGATTAGCGAGGAGGAATGCCTCGACCAGATAGCCGCAGAAATCAACAAAGCCCTCGCCCAGACCGAAGGCGTCACAGCCGTTATCGAGAACACTGCCGGACAAGGATCCAACCTCGGCTTCAAATTCAGCCAGATAGCCCGTATCATCAGCGGCATCGACGACAAGAGCCGTGTAGGAGTGTGCATCGACACATGCCACACCTTCGCCGCTGGCTACGATTTGAGCACCGAGATGGGCTACAACTTCACCTTCGACGAGTTTGAGCACGAAATCGGATTCCAATACCTCCGAGCCATCCACCTCAACGACAGCAAAAAAGGCTGTGGGAGCCACGTCGACCGTCATGAGACTTTGGGCAACGGCTGTATCGGCAAAGAGTTCTTCTCTCGCTTCATGCGAGACTCTCGTTTCGACAACATGCCCATCATCCTCGAAACACCCGACCCCTCCATCTGGGCACAAGAAATTGCCTGGCTCCGATCACTCTGCTGATACTATTGCCTCAAAAATTAAGACTTGTCAGTTATTCAGCCTTCCACTCGGCAATACCGTTTTGCTGCTGACAGAAACCCACACCGATGCCATACACCTGACGCTGATCAGACCGGTAAGGCACAGCATAGCCTATCTGCCAGAACTTCATCGGCTGCGCTATTCAGTTTGAACTCGAAATAATAGACATACTTCGATCTTATCGATGTATCGAGAGATCTGTCAAAATTAATCTTCGAACGGATATGTTTCGTCGTAGATTTCGCCAAGAAGTCGGTCTTGGTAGAGCCAATAGTTCCCTGGAGCCATACCCCATTTGGACTGTTTGAGTTCTTGGGTAACGCGGCTGATTACACGTTCATTGCCATTGAATAAGACAGTATGTTCGGAAAGGACTTCGATAGTAATCGAAGGGTCATCTTTCCAATACAATACTGATCCTTTGTTAATACCCATTTCAAAGAAATTGAGTCGAGGGCGGGCAGAACGAGACTTTTTAGAAGCGTTCTTGTCGTCCTCGGTAAGATCATTCTCAATCTCTTGCGCCACTTCCTCAGTGACATCATCGTGGTGGAAAAGCTGGAGAATGGCCCGAGCCTGCTCAACCTGAATGCGAAAAAACTCACGATTGTCATTGACACGTTGAGGTGCAAAAGCAGTATGGAGAGCCTGCTCAATCTTAGCACAATCTTTCTTATCAACTTTGCAAGCAAATTGGCATTCGAAAGGAACAGGGACACCCGTGGTATAAAGCTCTTTCAGTCGGGCGTCGATGTCTTCGCGTGTGGTCATGCCGATCTTGACAAGGCCTGGCATGACAGGGTTGGTAAGGAGGTAAACTATGCCGTATTCTTTCATGTGATTAATTATTGCAGATTCAGGAGATTGTTCGGGTGCGAAAATGTTGTATAAGGAATTCTTTTTGTTCTTTGGGCGTTAACACTTGGTCAGGTGATATAACGCATATTCGATTTTTTCTCGAATATGCGTTTCTCATTATAGGTGGGTTTATAAATTGATTTCTTGGGATTTCGGAGTGGTTTTCGAGCAGATTGCTGTGCAGAACGAGGAAGCGTAGCGGGCTACGTGACCGAGTGATAAACAGCAAGATGCCGAAAAACGCCCGAAATCGCAGAAAAGTATTTTATTT
>JAZUFY010000131.1:0-33765 GCA_045640925.1 Bacteroidales bacterium | reverse complement strand
TGCGGCATTGCCTCTATCGTCAAAAGGAGTTCTGTTTGCCAAATTCAGCAACTCGCGTTCATATTCATTCTTTGCAATGATGCTGCTACTATTGTATCGGATATAGTAACTGTAACTTTTTTGTTTGGCGGTGACGCAGTCAGGCACTTTATAGGGACGTCTTTCTCCTGCAGATACTTTTATCACTAAAATAGTTTTGTCATCAACTTCTTCAATGTACAATCGAGGCTGATAATAAGGTTGTATCAAGTTGTTGAGTCCAACCATTTCTTTCTCAATCCGCTCAATAGCATTATTTGCTATACCTGCTACAGGACGGATAGCGTGGCCGTTTTCCTCTTTTACTCCGACAACGATGTATCCTCCACCTGTATCGTCGAAGTCATTGGCAAAAGCGCAAATTGTTCGATATATGGCATCAGGGTTCCAACCTTCCTTAAACTCCAAGCGATTGCTCTCAACAGCCTTTCCGCTAATCAAAGATTCTATGTTGATAGTTAGATTCATACAATACTATGTGATATAAATTGTTCAATGATTTTGTTATTGTATTTCTTGCGGGTAATAACCATATTAAACCAAACATCAACTTTTCAAAATAAAAAAGCTCGCAATGAGATATAATAGGAACAGAACAGGAATTCCCCACAAAATCCATGAAATAGTCTTAAACCTTCTTTTTTGTTTCTTCATAGAACCATCCACACAATTGAATTTTGTAGTTCCTAATTGTATGTTTTGAAACGACTTTTTAAAATCACAAACATCTTGTTCAATTACTTCAAGTATGTTTTTTTGATTTGAAAGAAACAATTGTAACAGTATGGCAAAAATAAACAAACTAATTATTGTGACTACATTTTTTATAGATATAGACAGCCAATATTTGTCATATTCCATTGATATAGAAGCTAAAACAAAAGCACTTGGAATGGCAATTAATTTAGTCTGCGATTCATTAATAATTGATTGAATTTTTTGCATAAAGTCAATTGCTTTCGAATCAATCTCAAATTTTAATTTGTTTGATGAATAATTGCTGATATAGAACGAATATGCATTTTCACAATTACTATATATTGCGATTATTTCATCAAGTATTAGGGAAAAAGTGTTTTGTGATTTGTCTTTGATGAACTCTATTATTTCATTGATAAAGAGATTTCGTTTTTCGTTTTTATCACCATTAAGAGTCCTTGAAATATTGCTTATATTTGATAATTGTATATCAGTCAAATGTTTAATGTTGTCAGTCGAATAATCCAAAGAAAGTACAACGGAGTACTTTTCATTTGACATAACTAAATTTTTAATATTACTCTCGACATAAATATGTTTTGCTTCTCTTTCAAGTGCTATTATAAAATCCAACACTACTTGGTGACCGCTAATGAAAGAATTGAAAGAATCAGAATTTGATGCTTTAATTTCATAAATATAAAATCGCTTATTTGGTAATTCATATTTGTTATATGAAATAAATCTCTCACATGTGTCATAAAAACCAATCTTACACAAATTAACGGCAGAAAGCTCAAGGTCTATCGTTTTTCCATTATTGATTTCATCTATATATATTGATTGCTCAAAACAATTTGCATCGTACAATTGCTGAACAATTGTTTTATCTGAAACTGTCCAGTTTTTGCAATAGACGGTTCCTTTATCAACAATCACCTCCTCACAGGTATTGATCAGTTGCAATAAAGAATCTAACATTATTTTTCTAATTCATTTATCAAATCTTCTGGTAAATCTTTAAATGTCAATTGTTTTTTGTTCTTATCATAAAAAACAGTTTTTTCCAATTTGTCATTATCGAAAATAATAGTCAAATCATCACTTTTATATGTAACGTATTTGATTCTTCGTAATAGTTTACTATCACCACTGATTATCTCACTAACTCCATTCTGTTCACTTGCTGCATATTCCATAAACAAATCTGGATTTTCATTGTCAAATAAAGCTGATATAGCATCTAATCGAATTTCTCTACGCTGTTTTATGCAATCAGAACAATATTGAAATACAAGATTCTTTTTACGAATCGTCATTTCTCTATCATAACTTTTTTCCGTACAATATCCATCTATTGCTTTAATCAACCTTTTTGTTGATTCAGTACTTGTAGTATTGTCATTACAGTCAATAAAAGACATAAAGTATTGGCTTATATTCTTGTTTCCTTTTACGAATGAAAGATAAGTTTTTGATTCCGTATCACTTCCATTGATAATATTGTTCCTCTTAGTAATATTTATGAGGCAGGCAACATCAATTTTGCTCAAATCCAAATTCTTAATATCCTTAATACTTAAATCATCCGCAATGAAAAAACCATCTTTATTGTTTGTGGTCATAACCAACATGTATTCTTGGTTTTCACTTGAGTTTGTGAAATGCACAAAAATAAGATGGCCACCTGTTGCAGGAGATGATTTTGAAATTACCAATTTATAGTGCTTTGAAGCTGTAACAGAAAAATCAAAAAAAGAGCTTTTGCCATGAACATATGAATCCAATGCTTTCTGAAACACAGTATCGCTATCGCCAAAAATCCCATAGGTTGGATTTGATTTTTTATAATAGGAATCTTTAATATTAGCTACAAAGAGTTTTTCTCTATCTGTTGGCGTAATTTCTTGTTTAGCCAATTTCAAATTGCACAGAGTTGTGTGCGCATCTTTAATAATCTGATGAATAACGATTCCTTTGACATTAATGTCATGTCCTTTTTTCTCAAACTTCGCCATATTTTGCTTGCTAAATTAATGTAGTATCTTTTATCTTTTCATATTGTTACCTCAGCCACTTGTCCAAAACCGTCTTTTTTCTCTCGGCACAGCTGTCCATTACAACCTTTGCTTCGGCTATGGCGGCTTCGTAGGATTCTATCTGTTTTACTATTTTTTGTTGGTCAGGAAGACTTGGAATTGCACATTCAATTTCCAATATGGTTTTGACAGATAATCCAGGTTGGGCGGTTCCTGTTGAATATTGATTCAAATTCATATTTTCAAGTGCATAACGGATGAAATACACATCTATATCAGAATTGGGAGTAACGGCTATAGCATGTTCAGTTGCATGAAATTTGCCTTTTGCCATACAAACATTCCCGCACAATGCACCTTGTCGTCCAATCAAGGGATAGATTCCATCATGAGTATAATCCTTCGTGTACCCCCTTAATCCATTACCTCCGTAACAAGGATACATTCCTTCTTCTTGTTCTGCAAAAATATCTTGAGCTGCAACAAATTTTCCAGCCTTCATTTGACAAACATCTTTCAGTTTTCTTGTTTCACCCTTTATACTCTGCACCGTTTCCGATATTTTCGATTTGCTTTCTTCAATCTGTTTTTGTGCATTGGCGTATTCTTCATCTATCTTTTCACATTCTGAAACAATTTGACGCTGAATGTCTTCAGTAATATTAGGAACTAAAATTTGTTTGATGTCTTCTGGATAAACATGAGGTTGTCCCGCACCTTTCTGAAATGCGAATATTTGATTTTGAATAGAAAGCAAATAATTATAAAGAAATAAAGTGTAAGTGTCGTTTGTGCCACGAACTGTTGTGCAATCTGAAGCCCAAATAGGTTCTTTCCAAAAATTCACAAAACCAGCATTTGCACCGCTTGCACTTATTGTAATTATATTTGCATCTCTGTTTGCCTCATTATGAAAATATGCGTAATCTATCCCTCCTGCAATTACCTTTATATTTCCTTCTTTTGTTTGCGATAATGTTATCGATTTCCCTTTAAGTACTTCCGCTACTTCTCCTAACTTTACCAATGGATATTTACTTTTTACCTCAATCTTATTTTCAACCGCCACTTTCATCTGCAAATCAAATGAAGGGCGTGAAAAATTGAGCAGATCGGCTGTATGGGCATAGTTGACATATTTACCCAATTCCTCATTTGTGTATTGTTCACCATTAAAAGCCTTGCGGACAAACCAAGCCAGTTTGTTTTCATCGTTACGTTTGCTGCGGCTGCTCAAAAGTCCTTCCGTTTCCTTTATGCCTTCGTCGCCACGGCGATGGCTGAAGTCGTAGCCCAGGAATTTCTTTTGCTCGTTGGTATCGGTTGGTGCGGTTATCAACAAGGTCTGTTCTCTGTAGGTGAGGGCGAAATGCAGAAGTTTCTTATATTCGATTTCTTTTACAAACGAATAAAAGTCATTGTTCAAATCCGTCTTTTGCACTACAGAGGTCTTCTCGTTTTTCTTTAATGTGGCTCCTGCACGCTCTTTCTTCTCGGTTTCGGCAATTTTTACCAATGCTTTCTTCACATCGGTTATTTCAAGAAATGCTTTTTCATATTCTTTGAAATAGGCAGCAAAAGTGTTTTCAAACAAGTTTTCTTCCTTGCTGATAAAACGCTTGTAGTCGGCTTGTTCAATATTTATGGTCTGCAGATAGTTGTCAAAGATGTCTTTGTCGTCCCAATCGGTGAGTTCTTCATTGTTCAGGATGGCTGCAACGCTGTCTTTGAGCATTTGGGCCTTTTTGGGTGGAAAGTCGAAATGCTCCAAGAAGAGGATGATGGTCGAGGTATTCGTCTCGCCGAAAGTCTTTCCCGCAAACGAAGCAATGGCACGGACATGGAAATGCTGCAAAATGATTTCCCTTGTCTTGATGCTTGCGTTGTCGGTGCCATTCAAAACGGACGACGGCATGACGATTCCCGCAACGCCTTTGGGCTTCAGCAGGTGGTGCATCCGCTCGATAAATACATTTTGAATATCTTTGCAGTTGAGCGACATCAGTTTTATGGTCTCGAAGGAGTTTTGCACCTTGCGGCTTTCGTGCGTCTTGAAGCCGTCCACGCTATAGGGAGGGTTTGCCACCAAGATGTCGAACGAATGTAAGCCCCCCTGATAGAAATTCTCATCGTGTTCCAATCCGTCGGCAGCCATGATGTTGGCATCGTTGGCGCCATTCAGCAGCATGGCCACCTTGCTGACGCGGGCCAGACGATTGTCCTTATCCACGCCGAAGAAGCATTTCGAAATGTCTTTGTCGGTTATTGCAGGTTGTTCCTTGCCGTCATTGTAGAAGTCGGATATGGCAGAGATGCCCTCGGTCAGGAAGTGGCCGGAGCCACAGGCGAAATCGACTACGCGGGGCACCGTGAGTTTGTTTTCGTCCAAAAACCTTTCAATCGGGAGCGAGTTCCAAACGAAACGTGTAATGGGAATGGGGGTGAAAAATTGTCCCGCTTCCTGTTTGAAACCTTGGTTCAAAAGGTTCTCAAACAGGTCTCCCAAAAGTTGTTCCTTGCTTGTGTAGGCCATTTTGTAGTTTTGGAACAATTCCACCACTTCGACCAATACCTTGCCGTTCTGCAAAAAGAGTTTCTCGTTGTACACTTCGCGGAAAGCAAACACCTGGCACGACAACATTTTTGTTTTTTGGAATTTGTCAACCAATTCCTTTTCCAATTCGTTGCGACGTTTGCCTGTAAAATGGTCAAGTGTTTTTCGGATGTAGTCGTTTTCCAAATAGAAGACATTTTCTTTCAGAAAATCTTTCATTCCGATTTGGAACAAACTCAACAGTCTTTCATATAGCGAGTAATAGTTATCGCTTCCGTCAACGTATTGGAAGTCCATGATGTCGTCGGGGGAGTCGTGCGTTTCTTCGTCAACAAACTTGCAGATAAACAAGGAAAGCAACTTGTTGAAAGCGTTTTCCTTGTCGCTGATGCTGTTGTGGCGGAGTATTTCGCGGAAAGCATCGGTGATGCCGTCTTCTTTTCTAAAGGGTTTCAGTTTGCCGAATTTGATAGGCAGGTTGCCGATTTTGTAGGGGGTGGCATCGCTACCGAAAATGATATTGTTGTTGTAAACCTTTTTGGCGTAGGTTTCATCCCACACAATGAAAGCATCTTGGGCGGTGGAGGCATTCTTGAAAATCAAGACGGAACTGTCTTCTTTTGCCAACGCTTCAACATTTTCATCATCGTAGCTGCGGATTACCTCTTCCTGAAACGTTATCTCGTCTTTTTCCTCATTGTAATCCGAAGCATAAAGTTGGAGCCATTTTGCGGAACGTGCCTGCGCCCAATACGAAAACAACTGCTTGCCATCGGGGTCTTCAAACATCTCTTTTCGGGCATCTTTGAAGTCGCCACCCGCACGTTTGCATTCAATTATCAGATAAACCTGTTGAGGGTTTCCGTCAGCGTCTTTGTCGTAAACGGTAATATCGGCACGTCCACTTTTGCCAGTATGGCCGAGAGTCCAACTCTTTTCAAGGAAGATGGTTTGGGGTTCATAGCCTTTCTCCATAAGGCGGCATACACATTCCAATACAACGAAGTTCTCGGGTTGGCTGAAGTTCGTGGTGGTGTTGGCCCCAGTGTCCAAACTCGTGGGATATATGATTTTCTTTTCAGCGAAATCCACTTGAATATCACAATCGTGATTGTAGAAATGTTTCAAATAGATGGCTCCGAATTGAACAAACCCGAGTTTTTCAAGAACCTTATAAAGATTTGAGGTTGTAATCATTCCCGTATACGTATTTTTGATTTTGCAAAAATACGATTTTTTTATAATATGATAAAGATATATTAAAGAAAAAATAATAAGATTCATAAACACTCATCTTGTAAATATAATAACATGACTATGATAATCGCATACCTGACGGCATGCGGGCACTCTATCCACTCGTAAACCAGCCATAGGAATGGCTGGCTACCTTATTTGACCCCCTAACGGGGTCGAAACAGCCTAATTAATTCCGCCAACGCGTTATGGCTATATGTAAATATTCCAAACAAGGTGCGGGATTGTTCTCTTCGGCTCATAAAGAATGCGGGAGAAACATACAGCCCTATATGGTGACGACTGTAGAGAAACGGAGAGAAAGGACTTGGGAAATGTTGAAAAAATGCCGATATTGGTTCCGTTTTGAAGAAAAAAAGTAGGTTTCGGAAGTTGTATCGCGATTTTTTTGTATTCGTTCTGCACAACAATCTGCTCGAAAACTACTCTGAAATCCCAAGAAATCAATTTATAGAACCCACCTATAATAAATTTTGCCATATTGCAAAATGTTTGTATTTTTGCGAAGTCAAATCGGGTAAATAATTAGTGTATGGAAACGATAACATTACAGTATGATGCGAATAACACCCTGTCTTCAGGTCTTTCTTGATTCACGCAAGTGGTGGGGTATAGGTACCCCCGTTGCTTAATCAGCGTTGGATGAGGATTTTGTGACGAATGGGTGAGCATAGTATCGCTTTGGAATGTGACGCTATAGCGACCTTGTAGTTACATGATAGTGACCCTATGGGATTCGACAAACAGGGGTGCAGTGGGGGTGAAGCTCCTCTGTATTCGATGCAGAGTGAGGGTGTTGGTGAAAAATCTAAAAAAATAATGCGTTATAATAATAATTGACGCGGGTCGGCGTTATTATATAAATTATAAGTTTGAATATGATACAAGATAATCTGAATAAGGTGCGTGCCACGGTGGCTCAGGGCGTTCGACTGATTGCTGTGTCGAAAACTAAGCCCGTGGAGGACCTCCAGGAGGCTTACGCGGCGGGACAACGTCTGTTTGGCGAGAATAAGGCTTTGGAGATGAGGGACAAACATTCTGTGCTGCCCGAGGACATCGAGTGGCATTTCATAGGTCATCTACAGACCAATAAGATTAAATATATCGTGCGTTATGTGAGTCTGATACACAGCATCGACAGTCTCGCGCTGTTGCAGGCGGTGGACAAGGAGGCGGCGAAGTGCGACAGGGTGGTGGATTGCCTCTTGCAGTTCCATATTGCCACCGAGGAGACTAAGTTCGGTCTTGATATGGCTGAGGCCGAGGCTCTGCTGCAAAGTCCTGAGTATGCTGCTATGAAGCATGTGCGTATTGTGGGTGTGATGGGTATGGCCACCAACACCGACGATCGCGAGCTGATACGATCGGAGTTCCGCACGCTGCGGAATTACCGCGATATGTTGGCAGAACGCTATTTTGCAGGACATGAGGAGTTTCGCGAGATTTCGATGGGCATGAGTGGCGACTACGACATTGCCATGGAGGAGGGAAGCACGCTGGTGCGCGTGGGCTCCGCCATCTTCGGTGCCAGAAACTATAATGTGCCGGTGAATGATTAAAAATTGAGAATTGAAAATTGAGAATTGAAAATTGGGCGGAAGCCAGTTTGAATTGAGAATTGAAAATTGAAAAATGAAAATTGGGCGGAAGCCAGTTTGAATTGAGAATTGAAAATTGAAAAATGAAAATTGGGCGGAAGCCGGCTTGAATTGAGAATTTCGATAATCAATAACCAATAATCGATAACCAATAACCTTTAATCAATAAAAACTATGCAGATTTTTCAGAAAAAGAGACACATCATTATTTCGTATCTGGTGATTACGTTAGGGATAATGTTGTACACGTTTGCCTGGTCGGCGGTGATGTTGCCGGCAAAGATTGTGGGCGGCGGTGTGAGCGGTATCTCGTCGGTGGTGTATTACGCTGTGGGGTTGCAGATCCCTATTGGTGTGATGAATTTGATTATCAACGCTGTACTTGTGGCCGTGGGCTTCAAAGTGTTGGGGTCGAAGTTCGGCGTGAACACCATCTACGGCATCGTGATGTCGTCGGTGTGCTTCATATTGTGGCAACAGGTGCTGCATGTGGAACAGTGGTTCAATGTCGAGGAGTTCGGCGGCTTCATGTGCGCCATCATCGGTGGAGCCTTGTGTGGTGCGGGTATCGGCATGACCTTCTCGATGGGCGGCAACAGTGGCGGCACCGACATCATCGCCCTCATATTGAGCAAATTCTACAACATCTCGCCTGGCAAGGTGATTATGTATTTGGACATCTTCATCATCGGCAGTTCCTACTTTGTGTCGCACAAGATTGAGAATGTGGTGTTCGGATATATCGTGATGGTGACGATGACGTATGTGTTGGACTTGGTGCTTGACGGCAACAAGCAGTCGTATCAGATAATGGTGTTCTCGCAGAAGAACAAGGAGATAGGCGACACGATAACCACCGAGGTGGGACGTGGCGCCACGTTGTTGGATGCCGAAGGATGCTACAGCCATCAGAACCAGCAGGTGCTGATAGTGATGGTGCACAAGACCGACAAGCCGCATGTGATGCAGATAATCCACCGCATCGACAGCGACGCCTTTATCTCGGTGAGCAAGGCCCAGGGCGTTTATGGCCGAAACTTTGAAAAATTGAAATTATAATAAGATAATCGAAACTAATAATATTGAATATGAACAAAATGATTTCCCCTTCTTTGCTGTCGGCTGATTTCGGCAATCTGCAACGTGATGTTGAGATGCTGAACAATAGCGACTGCGACTGGCTGCATGTGGATGTGATGGACGGCGTGTTTGTGCCCAACATCAGTTTCGGTCAGCCGGTGGTGAAACATATCAAGAAATATGCTCAGAAACCGCTCGATGTGCATCTGATGATTGTGGATCCGGGCCGCTACATTGACGATTTCAAGTCCGCAGGGGCCGACATTCTCACCGTGCACTACGAGGCCTGCACACATTTGGACCGAACCCTCAACGCCATCCGTGGCGCGGGTATGAAGTGCGGCGTAGTGCTTAACCCCGGCACAGCGGTGTGCCTGTTGGAAGACACTGTGCAGCTGTGCGATGTGGTTCTGTTGATGTCGGTCAATCCAGGTTTCGGCGGACAGAAATTTATTGAGAATACTTATAATAAAGTGCGTCAGTTGAGAGAGTTGTGCAACCGCAAGAATCCTGCCTGCCTTATTGAGGTGGATGGAGGTGTTACCACCGACAATGCTGCCCAACTGTTTGCCGCAGGAGCCGATGTGCTGGTGGCAGGCAGTGCGGTGTTTAAGAGCCCAGACCCTCAGGAAACCATCCGTCAACTGAAAAAATAAAGAAAGGAACACGACAAGGTGAGGAGTAAACTATATCTCGCTCCAGGCAAAGACAAAGCTGTGATGCGTCGCCACCCTTGGATATTTTCGGGGGCGGTGCGCAAGTGTGTCGGGAAGCCCGAGGAAGGCGACATCGTCGACGTGTATGGTGCCGACGGTACTTGGTTGGCCGCAGGACACTATCAGGACGAGAGCATCGTGTGCAAGGTGCTCAGCTTTGACACCCCCGATGTGGACCCCGAGGAACATCCCGAGTTTTGGCGCGAAAGAGTGCATCAGGCGGTGGAATATCGTCGCCGGCTGGGTTTCTTTGCCGAAGGAATGTCTACCACCAATGTTTTTCGGCTGGTACATGCCGAGGGCGACTTCCTGCCAGGGCTGGTGGCCGACTACTACAACGGGGTGCTGGTGCTTCAGGCCCACAGTGTGGGAATGCATAAGGTTTTTCCGTTGCTGACCCGCCTGTTCTGCGAAGAATTGCCGCTTAAATCGGTTTTCGACAAAAGTTCCACCACACTTCCCGGAGGGGGGGCTGAAGACCGTTACATCTGGGGCGAAGAGCCGCAGGAATGGGAGGTTTGCGAAGATGGCAATCGTTTGCTCATCAACTTCTTTGAAGGACAAAAAACCGGCTTTTTCGTCGACCAGCGCGAGAACCGTCACCTGGTGTCTACACTCGCCCAAGACCGCAGGGTGCTGAACTGCTTCGGCTACACAGGCGGTTTCAGTTTGGGAGCGTTGCGTGGAGGTGCCGACTATGTGGAAACGGTGGACATCAGCAAGAAAGCCATCGAACTGTGCAACCGCAATGTGGCACTGAACTTTGGTGCCGAGGCACAGCACAAAGGAGTTGTGGCCGATGTGCTGCAGTATCTCGACACGGTGAGTGACCAGTTTGACGTCATCATCCTTGACCCACCCGCCTTTGCTAAGAGCCACCGCAATCTGCAGCAGGGTTTGAAAGGCTATCGCAACATCAACCAGAAGGCGATGGAAAAGATTCGCCCTGGCGGATTGTTGTTGACCTTCAGCTGCTCGCAGGCTGTGAGTCGCGACGATTTCCAAACCATGTGCTTCACCGCTGCCGCCAATGCTCACCGCAAGGTGCGCATTGTGAGACAGCTGCCTCATGCGGCAGACCATCCTGTGAGCATCTATCATCCCGAAGGGGAATACTTGAAAGGACTCTTGTTGTACGTTGAGTGAAAAGTAAAAAATATAAAATATAAAATAAAAAGTACAGGGGCCGAGGAGTGGGGGTGTTTAAGTAAAAAGTAACAAATAAAGATGACTACAGGCATAGGACACGGAGCATTATACGACAAGGCAATGATGTTTGCCATACGCATCGTGAACCTATACAAATACTTGAAGGAGGAGAAAGATGAATATGTCATGTCGAAACAAGTGTTGCGAAGCGGCACAAGCATCGGTGCGAATATCAGTGAGGGCTTCGGCGCAGAAAGTCGAGTCGATTTCTCTCACAAATTAAGTATCGCATTGAAAGAGGCTAACGAAACCAGATACTGGTTGGATTTGTTACAAGCGACATGTTTTATATCAGAACAACAATATGACTCATTAGAGTCGGATTTAAAAGAAATAATCAGTTTGCTAACAGCAAGCATTAAAACTTGTAAAACTAAAAAGAACATTAACATAGAAAATGAAAAGTAGATTACATAAGTAGTGAATGGTGATTGGTGATTAGGAGGGACGGCTGCCGCACGATCACTAATTGCTGGTCATAAGTCACATCAACGTTCGCGAGTATTTTTTACTTTTTATTTTTTATTTTTTATTTAAAACTATGGACGAAAAAGGCTACGAAAAAATAGAACAATACGATGGTCAATGTGTAACCGAATTGGCATCGCACTATAAAGAAATCTTGCGTCTGTTGGGCGAAGACCCCGAGAGAGAAGGGCTGCTCAAATCGCCTGAACGCATAGCTAAGGCGATGCTGTTCTTCACCAACGGCTACGACCTCAACCCCGAGGAAATACTGCGCTCGGCAATGTTTCACGAGGATTACAAGCAGATGGTTGTGGTGAAGGACATTGAGTTGTATTCGTTGTGCGAGCACCACATGGTGCCGTTTTTGGGCAAAGCCCATGTGGCGTATATCCCCAATGGAACCATCGTGGGGCTGAGCAAGATACCTCGCATCGTGGATGCCTATTCACGCCGTTTGCAGGTGCAGGAAAGACTCACCCGCCAAATCAAAGACTGTATTCAGAACACGCTGAACCCCCTCGGGGTGGCTGTGGTGATTGAGGCGCAGCACATGTGCATGTCGATGCGCGGTGTGCAGAAACAGAACTCAGTGACTACCACGAGCGACTTTACCGGTGCGTTCATCAAAGACCCCAAGACCCGCGAAGAGTTTATGCACATCATTGGAGTTGATTTACATTAATAATACTATGAAGCGAATATTTTTTCCCATATTGATGTTATTGTTTGCCGCTATGCCGGCCATGTCCCAGATCACCCACACCGCCAATGGCACTGTTGATGAGAACGCCAACGCATTGATTAAAAAGGCTTCGGCAAAGATGTCGGGCACGGTGGGATTCACCGTCACCGTGGTCAGCCGCGATGCTGATAAGAAAGAAACCTATCGACAGAAAGCCGAGGTGGTATATAACGCTCCTCGCTACAGAGTGAAGGCGGGCGAATTGGAGGTGTATTGCGACGGCAAGAGTGTATGGCAGGTGAACAAGACCGCCAACGAGGTGGTTGTGACCAACATGACCGACAATGACGACGACCTCACCAATCCCGCCAAACTGTTGGCCAACTACAGCAAAAACTATCGAGCCAAATATATTCGAGAAGAGGCCGATGGTACCGCTATCGTGGATTTGCAGCCAAAGAAAGGCCGCATGTACCACAAAATCCGTCTCTTCATTGTGACCAAAACAGGTATGCTGAAGAAAATGGAACAGCACAACTACGACTCGTCACGAGGCGAATATACTATCACTAACTTCAAGAACGTCAAGGCTTCGGACGCTGATTTCACCTTCACCGCCCCCAAGGGGATGGAAGTGGTGGACATGCGATAGAAGCTTGCGCTAAACAATTCATTATGATTCTCTTATTATTAGAAACTGCTACCCCTGTCTGTTCCGTCGCTTTGGCACGTGATGGCGAGATTATAGCCCAAAGACATTCCTGTGAGCCCAATGCCCACTCGTCAAAACTCTCTGTGTTTGTGCAGGAAATGTTTGACCAGTGTGGGTTGACACCCAAGCAACTTGACGCGGTGTGTGTGTCAAGTGGCCCAGGAAGCTACACCGGTCTGCGCATCGGAGTGAGCTCGGCCAAAGGTTTTTGTTATGCCTTGGGGGTGCCGTTGCTTTCGGTGCCCACACTGCAAGGCATGGCGGCACAATATTATGCCCAGCATCCCGATTTTCGGGGTATGGTGTGCCCTATGATCGACGCCCGAAGGATGGAGTGCTACACTGCCGTATATGCTTCGCCTACAGAGGAACTGAAGGCTGTGAGCGCCGACATCATCGTTCCCAATATCTATGATGAATATCTCGATGAGGGTGAAGTGGTGTTTGTGGGCGATGGTGCCTCCAAAACTCGTGAGATCTTGGGTGTGCATCCCAATGCTCGTTATGATGACAGTTTCGCCATCTCGGCCACAGGTATGTTGACTGTGGCGTTGAAGAAACTGGAGGAGGGGAAAACAGAGGATGTGGCCTATTTTGAGCCGTTCTATCTGAAAGACTTTGTGGCAAAGAAATCTGTTGTGAGAGGTTTGCGGTAGACATTATTGCATTCTCACGCGAGGGTCGAGGAGACCGTATAGTATGTCGGTGAGGATGTTGATGACAATCAGCAGCACACAGATGAAGAGTATGGCCCCCATGACGACGGGGAAGTCGTATTTGTCGAGTCCGTCGACGATGACGATGCCCATACCTTTCCAATCAAACACATATTCCACAAACACAGCACCCGCAAGCAAGCTGGCCAGCCATCCCGATGCCGAAGTGACCACAGGGTTCATGGCATTGCGGAGTGCGTGGTGGAACACCACACGGCGGTAGCGCATACCTTTGGCTCGCGCGGTGCGGATATAGTCTTGCGACAAGGCCTCAAGCATCGAGTTTTTGGTGAGCTGCGTGAGCGTGGCGAGGGGGCGTATACCTAATGTCAGGGCGGGGAGAATAAGGTTCTTGAGGTCTAAGTATTCGCCTGTGCCGTAATCATCAACCGTGAAGAGGTTGCCAAACATATTCAGGTGGGTCCAATCTGCCAAAACGTAAGCAAAGAACCAGGCAATGAGGATGGCGGCAAAGAACGAAGGCAGCGACATGCCCAAAGTGGAGAGAACCAGCGTGAGGCGGTCAATCCAGCTGTCTTTGTATAGAGCCGAGAGCACCCCGAGCAGCACCCCTACCACCAAGGCGAAAGTGAGGGCCACAATGGCCAGAAGAGCCGTCTGAGGAAAGGCTGTGGCGATGATCTCGGATACTTTCCGCTTCGACTGATAACTGCGACGGAGATACGGGGCTTTGAGCACAACGCTGGTCGTGCCGGCTTTGATCAGGGTGGAGTAGGGGGCGTATTTGTTATTGTCGAGGAAGAAATAGTTTGAGGGGTCGCTGTTGTTGTGAAACGAGATTGGGAGCAAGTCGTTGAGATAGTTGACATATTGCAACGCCACAGGCTTGTCTCGCCCGAGGTCGCGGTTGATGATTTCGATGCTCTCGGCATCGGCCCTTTGCCCCAGCATCATACGGGCGGGGTCGCCAGGGAGGATGTTGAAGAGGAAGAACACGAGCGAAACCACTCCCAGCAGCACCAGGAGGCCGTAAAGGAGTCGTTTCAACGTGTATCTTAGCATACTACCTTAAGTACTGCGGCGGTCATCTTGTCCCAACTGTATTTTTGTTTTTCTGTGCGCACCCCTTCGGTGAAAGCCTCTTCCTTCTCCTCTTTGTAGAACTTCACGATAGCGTTGGCAATCTCTTGGGCGTTGGGCTCTACCACATAGCCAATCTTGCCGTCGGGTACAATCTCGGGCAGGCCGCCCACATTAGTCACCAGCATAGGCTTCTCAAAATGGAAGGCAATCTGGGTCACGCCGCTTTGTGTGGCGCTTTTATATGGCTGAGCCACAAGGTCGCAGGCACGGAAATAGCGGTTCACCTCGTTGTCGGGGATATAGTCGGTGCAAAGCACCACCTCGTTGCTGATGTCCAGGGTGCGTATGCGGTCGAGGTAAGGGGCGGGGTCGCCATAAAACTCACCTGCCACCACAAGTTTGATGCCCATATCCTGAATGCGGAGGTCGCCGAAGGCATCAATGAGGAGGTCGAGACCTTTGTAGTCACGGATGAACCCGAAGAAAAGAACATAGCGGCCCTGGGTGTCGAAGCCGAGTAGCTTGCGGGCCTCGGCCTTGTCTATCAGTTCGCCGTAGTGGTCGTAGATAGGGTGGGGGGCCCAACTCTTGGGTTTATTCTTATGGTCGAACTTGTTGATGTCGGCAATGACGGCTTGAGAGAGAGTTGTGAAACCGTCCATAGCATTGACGAAATAGCCGGGGAAGATTTTGTCGAGGATATTGGTTTCGTGGGGAATCATGTTGTGGATAAGGCCGATGCAGCGGCTCTTCTTGTTCTTCTTCACCTGCCGTGCGATAGTGCCGAAGCAGGGGGCCATGAACGACATCCAGTAAGCAAAGATGACCACGTCGGCATTCTTTTTGCGAATCTTTTTACCAACTGACAACCAGTTGAAAGGATTGCACGAGTTAATGCAACGCTTTATCTTGAGATTGGAGGGTGCGGGGTCGTTGGTGAACTGCGTCTTGCCAGGGAAGAGGAAGCTGGGGTATTGGAGTGTGAAGGTGAACATCTCCACCTCGTGACCCTCTTTTTGGAACTGGTCGGCGAGACGTTCGTTGAAGGCGGCCAAACCGCCGCGATAAGGATAAGCTGTACCAACGATAATGATCTTCATTGTTTGAAATTTTAAAATGCAAAGTTACATAAAAACTTCCAAATACCAACTTTAATAATTACATTTTAAAAAAGATATTTGTCTTACAATTGTTTATCGAAGGGGGCGAAATTATTCTTGAGGAATTTGGCAAACTTTTTCCCAAAAATCGAGTATGATATTTTGCAATTTTTTTTCCTACCCAGGCAAAAATGGCATAAAAATCGGGTTGGGCGTTTTGGCATTTGTCTTAAAAAATCCTAATATTTGACCTCTGTTCACATCCCTCTCTCCTCTCATTATTGTCCCACTATTGTCCCATTATTGTCCCACTATTGTCTCATTAATGCTTTATCAGATATGAACGAAATAAAAAGGCAAAAATGAGACGAAATGTTAAATATAAAAAACGTAAAAAAATTATCGCTAATTGCCCAAAGGGGGCTTTTCATTTTTTATTCTAAAGTAAGCATACTAAAAAGGCGTATTTTGAGTTTTATATTTCGTAAGATTAATTTTAACTGAGGTATGAAAAAAACTTTTGTTTCCGTTATGTCGGAGGGGCGGCTTGAGGGCCGAGGCTTCTGTAAGGTGTCGAAGAGGCTGCTGGGTGCGGCTCTCGTCTTCGTTTGTGTTTTGGTATCTTCTCCCGCCACAAGGGCGCAGCAATATGCCGATTTCAGCGGCGTGGCTGCACAAACTATTGACGGCGTGGTTCATATCCGTACGTCGCAGACCCGTCTTACCCCTTTGTATCAGTCGTTTTTCGGGTTTATCATCAACCAAGGTGTGCAACGAAAGGAGTACAGCGCCTATGGATCGGGGGTGATTATTTCGAGCGACGGCTATATCCTCACCAACAACCATGTGGTGCAGGATGCCGAGCGTATCAGCGTGACACTGAACGACAAGCGTGTGATTGAGGCAAAACTGGTAGGCAACGACCCTGCCACCGATTTGGCGGTGTTGAAGATTGAGGCCAGGAACCTTTCGCCGATAGCTTTCGGCAACTCCGACAATGCCCGTGTGGGACAGCCGGTGCTGGCCATAGGCAATCCGTTCAATCTCACCTCCACGGTCACGGCGGGCATCATCAGCGCCAAGGCCCGCAATATGGGCATCATCGACAATAGCAAGAGCACGGAGTCGACCATCGAGGCCTTTATCCAAACCGATGCGGCGGTGAATCCTGGCAATTCGGGCGGAGCCCTTGTGGATGGCAACGCCCAACTCATAGGCATCGTTACGGCCATAGCTTCGGGCGACGGATATTATAACGGCTACAGTTTCGCCATACCCTCCAATCTTGCCCGCAAGGTGGCCAATGATTTGAAGGAGTACGGCTATGTGCAACGGGCCTACCTCGGGGTCAACGTTATCGAGATGACGGCACAGAGGGCCAAGGAATTGGGCTTCTTGGATGTGAAAGGGGTGTATATCGGCAGGGTGGTGCCCGAGGGTGCCGCAGCTTTGGCTGGCATTCGCGAAGGCGACTTGCTGGTAGATGTGGCGGGAGTGCCTGTGAACAGCTATGCCGAGATGATGGAGGAGTTGGGAAAGTTTTATCCTGGCGACCGTGTGGTTGTGACGTATGTGCGTAATAATCAACTGCAAACGGCTACGGTAGTGCTCCATAATTCGAAGGGTGACACAAGTATTATTAGAAAGAATATGTAAAAATACAAATTTTTTTCGTATCTTTGCACCGAAATATTGTTTAGAGAATGGATAATTTCATAGTATCAGCACGAAAATATCGTCCCGCGACATTCGACAGCGTGGTGGGACAGCAGCATATCACCACTACCCTCAAAAACGCCATCCGCACCAACCAGTTGGCGCAAGCCTTCTTGTTCTGCGGGCCTCGCGGCGTGGGCAAAACCACATGTGCGCGCATCCTTGCCAAGACCATCAACTGCACCAACCTCACCCCCGAAACCGAAGCTTGCGACGAGTGCGAAAGCTGTCGCAGTTTCGCCGATGGGGCTTCGATGAATATTTTTGAACTCGATGCCGCCTCGAACAACAGCGTCGACGACATCCGCGAACTGGTAAAACAGGTGTATATCCCCCCACAGACGGGACGCTACAAGGTCTACATCATCGACGAGGTGCACATGCTCTCGCAAGCCGCTTTCAACGCTTTCCTCAAAACACTGGAGGAGCCTCCTGCCTACGCCAAGTTCATCCTTGCCACCACGGAGAAGCATAAGATTATCCCCACAATTTTGTCGCGCTGCCAAGTGTTTGATTTCAAACGCATACAGAGCGAAGACATCGTCAATCACTTGAAGAACATTGCCGAGAAGGAGGGGGTGCAATATGAGGAGGAGGCTTTGCACATCATAGCCCGCAAGGCCGAGGGCGGTTTGCGCGACGCGCTCTCCATTTTTGACCAATTGGTGAGTTTCACCCAGGGCAATCTGAGCCGCCAACTTTGCAATCAGAACCTCAATCTGCTCGACTACGACTATTATTTCCGCCTGGTAGATTATTTCCGCACAGGCGACATATCCAATTCGCTACTGCTCTATCAGGAAGTTATTGACAAAGGCTTTGACGGATTGCATTTCATCACCGGTTTGAGCGAGCATTTGCGCAATCTTATGGTGTCGCTCGACCCAGCCACCCACAAGCTGATGGAGGTGAGCGATGTGGTGAAGGGTCGCTATGGCGAGCAGGCGGTGAATTGCGGATTGGCCTTGTTGCTGCGCTATCTGGACATCAGCAGCGATTACGAGTATCGCTACAAGGATGCGGGCAACAAACGCCTTTTTATTGAGGTGGCGCTGATGAAGCTGGCCGCCTTGGTCACCAACCCATAGATAGCAAGAGCGCCACAGGCGGAGCACGGCAAAACGAATACCTCGGTACCCACGTCGGTGCAGGGCGAGACTTTGCGCCCCCCCCAGATGGTCGTTAGGGTCGACAAGGTTGCGAATGAGCCTCAGCCCCCCGAAAAACAGCCTTCTGAGGCGACATCCACACCTTCGACAGCACAAACAGCCACGACAAATCCCTCGCACTTGCGTAGGACGTCGTCGATTTCGATCAAAACAGTCACGACTGTATCCAAAGAAGACTTGCCCATAAACAACGAAACGGGTGTCAAACCGCTGACATTCGAACAACTTAAGCAATATTGGGCCGAGATGTTGGAGGCGATGAGGGAGCCGCTGCCCAAGGTGGCAGAAAACCTTGCCACGAGGGAGATACGTTTTGTGGACGAGGACAATTTCAAAATCATCGTCAGCAACAGCTATGTGGAATCGGAGCTCAAACCCTACATTATCCGCATACTGACGTATCTTCGCAAAAAGTCGCAGCGGCCGATGCTCAACTGCCAAATAGAGGTGGAGTATGAGGAACAGGAGTCGGTGGCCTACATCCCGCGTGACAAATACGACTTGATGGTGTCGTCGAACAAAGTGCTCGAGACCTTCAAGATAATCTTTCCCGAAGTTGATTATTAGTACCTGCAAAACATGACCTATATTTTCCTCGGCTTGCTCATCTTCTGCGCGCATCTTTTCAATGCGTGGTTCAGCCGTCGGCGTATTCCCGATGTGCTGATGCTGATGGGTATAGGCATCTTGTTGGGGCCTGTGTCGGGAGTGATAACCCCTGCGAGTGTTCAGGAAATAGGGCCTGTGTTGGCTTCGATCACGCTGCTGTTCATCTTGTTCGACAGCGGCATTGATATGCATATCGACACGGTACGCCGCTATTGGACGGGTGTGGTGCAGGTGACGCTGCTTTCGTTTGTGTGCTCGATGGCGGCGGTGACACTGTTGGCTTATTATATCATCCATCTCCAGCTGCAAGCCTCGATGATGTTGGGAGCCATGGTGGCAGGCACAGCTGCGGCTATCGTCATCCCGCTGGTGCGACAGATGCGTGTGAGCATCAAGACCCGTGTCACCCTCACGTTGGAATCGGCCATATCGGGTGTGCTTTGCATTGTCATTGCGCTGGCCTTCATCGAGGGCTATAAGATGGGTGACATCAGTGTCGGATCCATGCTGGGGCAGGTGCTGGCATCGATACTCATGGCGTTGATAATCGGAACCGTAGGGGGCATTGTTTGGTCGTCGTTCATGGATAGGATACGCAAGTTGCAGAACTCCATGTTCCTCACTCCGGCGTTTGTGTTTGTGCTTTATGGCACCACGGAGGTGTTGGGGTATAGCGGAGCCATTGCCGCTCTGGCTTTTGGCTTGGTGTTGGGCAATCCCGAATATTTCGAAATATCTTTTCTGAAGCACTTTAAGTTGCACAGCATGACCCAGCTTGAGGAACAAGAGAAAAGTTTCTTCAAAGAGTTTGTTTTCATCCTCAAAACCTATTTTTTCGTATATATCGGCATCTGTATTCCTTTCAACAATATCACCACACTGATGTTCGGAGCTCTTATTGCGGGAACATTGTTCGTGGTGCGTTTTGCGCTGATAGCCATTGTTGGACGTGGCAACACGAGGCCCGACCGAATCACGGTGTCGATGATGATTCCCAAAGGTTTGGTGTCGGCTGTGTTGGCTTCGATGCCTGAGCAGGTGAACATAGCTGCGGGACATATCATCATCCCTCAAGCCACACTTATTAAGGATATCACTTATTCGGTCATCTTCTGCTCCATCTGTATATGTTCCGTTTTGGTGCTTGTGTCGAGTCGCTGGCTCATCAAGGAGAAAAATGAGCTCACATGGGGCGAAGAGGAATGCTATGAAGGTTGATTAAAACATTACATCACATGGATTTCTATAAATTTGACGGTGCAGGCAATGATTTTGTTCTTGCCGACATCCGCAAACACGACCCCCAACTTACACCTGAGCAGATAGCCCATATCTGCCACCGACGTTTCGGAGTGGGTGCCGATGGGCTTATGACTCTGGGTAAAGGCGAAAGCGGATTTGATTTTGAGATGAAGTACTACAACTCCGACGGCTATCCTGCCTCCATGTGTGGCAACGGTGGTCGCTGTATCGCTGTGTTTGCCTATCTTTTGGGTATTCGTGGTGCGGATGATCAAATACCTTCGTCGTCGCTTTGCAGGCTTCATTTCAAGGCTTCTGATGGCCCTCACGATGCCGAGATTCTGCATTGGGACGAAGAGTCACGAATCGGTTTGGTGCGGTTGGGTATGCGCGATGTGGCTTGCAACGAGGTGCGTCGTGTGCTCGATGGCTGGCTGCTCAATACGGGTGTGCCGCACTATGTGCAGCGTGTGGATGATTTGGAACATTTCGATGTGGTAGGCGAAGGTCGCCGCCTTCGTCATGCTCCCGAAATGGGTGCAGAGGGCGCCAATGTCAATTTTATTGAAGATTTGCCCGATGGGCGCTTGGGTGTGCGCACCTACGAGCGGGGTGTTGAGGATGAAACATGGGCTTGTGGGACAGGAGTTACTGCTTGCGCCATTGTTTCGGGAAACCACAAAATCAAAGCCCAGGGTGGCGATTTCAAAGTGGAGTTTGAATCCACGGGCGATAACTATACCCATGTTACTCTCACAGGCCCTGTGGCACTCAATTTCACAGGATCTATCGACGTTTAATCTTTTCTTGATACTATGACTTCCGAAGAATCCCGCATAGCCGAACTTACAGCACTTATCGACAAGTACAACTATGAGTACTATATGAACGACACCTCCTTGGTGTCCGATTTTGAGTTTGATGCCCTTTTGCGTGAGTTGATGGACCTTGAGCGGCAATATCCTCAATACGCCCTCCCCACAAGTCCTACGCGGCGTGTGGGAGGCGAGGTGAACAAGACTTTTGCCCAGGTCACACATCGGTTCCCCATGCTCTCGCTCGGCAACACTTACAGCATTGAAGAGATTGAGGATTTCGAGGCCCGCACCCGCAAACTTCTCGACGGTGTGTCTTTCAGCTACACTTGCGAACTCAAGTATGACGGTGTGGCCATAGGACTCACCTACAAGCATGGCCAGTTGGTTCAAGCGGTCACCCGAGGCAATGGCGCTGTGGGTGACGATATTACTTCAAATGCTCGCACCATACCCACCATTCCGCTAAAACTTCAAGGCGATTTTCCCGATGATTTCGAAGCCCGAGGCGAGGTGGTATATCCTTTTGAAGCCTTTGAGGCGATGAACCGCTTGCGCGAAGAAGAGGGTGACGAACCCTTTGCCAATCCCCGCAATGCCGCCAGTGGGTCGCTCAAGTTGCAGGACTCTGCCGAATGTGCCAAACGAAAACTGATGTTCTGCATGTATTTCATGATGCTTCCCGAGACAGAACATGTTGCCGATAATTTCCTCACCCATTATGGCCGCCTCGAAGCAGCCAAGCAGATGGGATTTAAAGTACAGCCTTATGTAAAGAAATGTAAAACCATAGAAGACATTAAGTTCTTTATCGACTTTTGGAATCAAGAACGTTGGAATCTTCCCTTCGGTATTGATGGCGTTGTTATCAAAGTCAACCAAACCGACCTTTGGGAACGTCTCGGCATGACGGCCAAATCGCCTCGTTGGGCTATTGCCTATAAGTTCAAAGCCCAGCGTGTGAGCACCCCTTTGGAGGAGGTTACTTATCAGGTGGGACGTACAGGTGTTGTCACCCCTGTGGCCAATATGACTCCCGTATGGTTGGGCGGCACAACGGTTCGCCGTGCCACGCTCAACAATGCCGACTTTATGGACAAACTTGACCTCCACGAGGGCGATAGTCTCTTTGTTGAGAAAGGCGGGGAGATTATCCCCAAGATTGTGGGTGTGGATATGGAACAGCGCAAGGCTGGTGCACAACCTATTGCTTTCACCCCTGTCTGTCCTGTGTGTGGCACTTCTTTGGTCCGATCCGAGGGCGAGGCAGGCTTCTATTGTCCCAATCAGGACGGCTGTACACCTCAGATACTCGGACGTTTGGAGCATTTTGTCGGGCGAAAAGCAATGGATATAGACACCCTTGGAAGCGAACGAATCCGACTGTTATACGATGCAGGACTTGTCCGCAATGTGGCTGACTTCTACAGTCTTCGACGCGAACAACTTATCGGTCTCGGAACACTCGCGGCCCAATCCGATGCTCTTGCTGTGGCGGAACAAAAAGCCACCATACAGGAGAAAGGTGCCGACAATGTGCTCAAAGCGGTTGAGAATAGCAAATCTGTGCCGTTTGAGCGGGTGCTTTTTGCTTTGGGTATACGTTATGTGGGCGAGGTGGGAGCCAAGAAACTGGCGCGCTATTTCAAGAATATCGACGCCTTGATGGAGGCAAATATTATGGAGCTGGCCATGGTTGAGGATATTGGCGAGGTCACCGCTATGGCCATTTACGACTATTTTGCCAAACCCGAGCACCGCGACATTATCACACGTTTGCGAGAGGCAGGGCTTCAGATGCAGGTGGTCGACAACCAGATCAGCCACACCCTCGACGGCATGACCATAGTTGTGAGCGGCGTTTTCGAGAATTTCTCGCGTGAGGAAATCAAGACCTCAGTCGAGCAACATGGCGGCAAAGTGGGCAGCAGTGTGAGCAGCAAGACCACATTCCTCCTGGCAGGAGACAAGATGGGCCCCGAGAAACGCAAAAAAGCCGAAAAACTCGGTGTCCGCATCCTCACCGAAGCCGAATACATACAGATGATTGGTTAAAATGTATTATCCCCTAAGGATTAATACATCTTGTGTGTGGCAAAAAAGAAAGTCCTATGCATAGACATAGGACTTTCTTTTATTTTGGCTCAAAAGTGGCTTAGAAATAGAGGTCGCGCTGGCCGTCGCCAATCTTGCAGAGGTTGCCTTCGACTCGTTTTTTCAGTTCCTCTTTTGAGAATGTCTGCGTAAGCTCTTTCAGCAGGGCCAGGCCTTTGGCTTTGGTCTCGGGGCTTGCATAGTCCTCCAAGTACTCGCGGAAGGTGAACATGGCGTTGGGTTTGCAGTACTCTTTGATGAGGCCGGGTTTGGCCAGATCCATAAAGTCGGCACCCACGCGGCCTTTGCGGTAGCAGCCGGTGCAGAAGCTGGGAATATAGCCGCCATCGATCATCATGCTGATGACCTCGTCGAGCGAGCGGTGGTCGCCCAGGGTGAACTGTGCGCCAGTCTTTTGGTGGTCGTCGGCTGTGTCGGTAGAGCCTTCGCCGGCATCGTATCCGCCAGGGTTGGTCTCGCTTGCGGCACTGATTTGGCTCACGCCGTATTTCACCAGTTCGTCGCGCATCGAAGGACGCTCGCGGGTGCTGATGATGATGCCTGTGTAGGGCATAGCGATACGGATGATGGCGATGATCTTCATGAAATCCTTGTCGCTGACAGGGTGGGGGATGTTCTCAGGCAGGCTGAAGGGGGTACCTTCGGCGGGCTCGATGCGGGGGAAGCTCACGGTGTGAGGGCCGCAGCCATAGTCCTCTTCCAGGTGGCGGGCATGCTCCATGATGGCGAGGATTTCGAAACGGTAGTCGACCAAGCCGAAAAGCACACCGAGGCCTACATCGTTGATGCCGCCCTCTTGGGCGCGGTCCATACAGGTGAGGCGGTAGAGATAGTCGCCCTTGGGGGTGCCTGCGGGGTGGAACTTGGCATATTCAACGGGGTCGTAAGTCTCTTGGAAGCAGACGTAGGTGCCGATTTTTTCGGCTTTGAGTTTTGCAAAATCTTCCACGCTCATAGGTGCCAGCTCCACATTGATGCGGCGGATGCTGCTGCCCTTTTCGTCTCGGGCGGCATAGCAGCGACGGATGGCCTCGACCATATAGTTGGCATCGTTGCGGGGGCTCTCGCCACAGATCAACAGGGCACGTTTGTGACCCATGCGGAGCAGTTGCAGGGTTTCCTGCTCAATCTCGTCCATGGTGAGCACCTTGCGGCGAAGCTGTTTGTTGTCGCGACGGAAACCGCAGTACACGCAGTTGTTCACACAGGCATTGCCGGTATATATTGGGGCGAAAAGCACGAGGCGCTTGCCGTAGATTTCCTCCTTGCAGTAGTGGGCGGTGTCGAGAATCTTTTGAATATCGGCCTCCTCCTCAACGCAGAGCAGTTTGGCCACATCCTCCAGGCTCAGACCCTTCAGTTTGCGGGCCTTGTTCAGTATGTCGTTCAGTTCCGACTCTGTCGGGACATTGTTTTGCAGCAAGCCGTACAACTTGTCGCGGTCAATAAAGTTCTGATGTCTCATATATTGTGTGTTTTTTATTGTATTTGTTTTGTCAAAACTGCTTTGGATTCCACACCCGCCAAGCGTCCCAAACGGCCAGTGAGCGAGTTGATGCGGTCGGGGCTGCCCTCAACAATGAGGCTGATGACGGCCACGGGGCGTTCATGGAAGGGTAGGCCTTGGCGGCAAAGAACAATATCGGCAAATTCCGAAATAATGGCGTTGATTTCGGCGGACTTTGTGCGGTCCAATATCAGTATGGTTACAGTTCCTATTCTCTTCTCCATCAGGTGTTAGGCTTTTGGGTTAGACGGAAATTTCGTTGTCAAATGACAATGCAAATATACAACAAAAAATTGAATTACGACAAAAAATATCAAGATCTCTCAAAAACTCATTCCGAAATGCCGAAGAGGTGCCGTATATGTGCCTCCGTCTATGGAACTGCAAGAGGTGACGACAAGGTGACGAATGGGTGGCATCATGGTCGCTCACGGGAGCGACGTTACAGCGACCGTACCCTTACCTTTTAGCGATAGTATAGAGTACGACGAACAAGCCCACCACTATGCCACCTATAGGGCAGTTGTAGGAGTACCATAGTCGGTATTTTGTGCATATTTTTCGTGTATTATGCAATCAACATTTTTTCTTACCTCGAAAAAATGCTCGAAATGAGCACACTTACATATTTTTATAAAAAATACATTTCTATTTATTGTTTTGCACGAGACGGACAGAGAGACCATCGTTACGGTCGTTGTAGGTGACGGCGTTTACTGCGACACCGAAATAGAAATCGTAACTGTAATTATCGCTGTAGGAAGTGGACAGCCAGTAGTGGCCAAAGACCCCTTCGCTGGCCAGGTTCATATTTTGGACAAGGCCGGCTGCGGGCAGGAATACAGCTCCGGCGGTTTCCATGGTTGCCCAAGATGCGGCATCATAGACGTTGCTGTTCCATTCCGAGATAACAGGATTGAAGGCGGGTCCGTTCCAAGTGTCGGGCAGGATTACCAAGCCATGAACGCCACACACCGTAGCTTCGCCTCGTTTGTCGATGGCATCCTCTCTCTGCTCAATCAAATATTTCCATTCAGGACGAGAAAGTGTACGCCAACCATCTCCGATGATGCCGCCCCAGTCAACAAAGGTGGGGTAGTCGTGATAGTCGGAAGAGGTGCTGGTAGGGTTGTTGCCGGTACCCCAACAGAAATGTCCGCCATAGTCGTACTGGTGAGACGTGAAGAAATAACTTGTGTCGTACCCCAGGTTGCCTGCAGCAAAACGCACCTGTGTGGTTCCGGACACGGAGAAGACTCCGCTGAGTGCCTGATACACTCTCGGTTCGGGATTGTCAGGGGTGTCGTGTGTGCCAGGGTCGGCAGGTGTAACGACAGGTTCTTTCTCGCATCCGACCGCGAAGAGCAGGGAGGCGAACAAAATGAGTGATAAAGTTTTTTTCATAACTATAAAAATAAAAGACAAGGCCGCCCCTTAGGAACGGCCTTGTTGTGTATTCGAAAACTTATTTCTCCAAACGGATACGGGCATCGACTGCTGTGACGTAGCGAGGATTGCCAAGCAGGGGGTTGAGGTCCATTTCGGCAATCTCGGGAGCGGCCTGCACGAGGGCGCTAACGCGGGCGATTTGGTCAGCATACATGTCGATGTTGACAGGTTCCTGACCACGGACACCCTGGAGGATCTTATAGCCACGCAGTTTGGTGAGCATCTCCTTAGCTTCGGCAGCTGTGATGGGTGCGAGGGCACTCTGGACATCCTTCAGCACCTCGATAAAGATACCGCCAAGGCCGAAGAAAATCTGATGGCCGAATTTGGCATCTTTGATAGCGCCGATATAGACATCCGTACCGTCGAGCATGGGGTACATCTCAACTGCGTAGGTGTCCTTGATGTGGATGAGGCGGTCGAACTCCTTGGCGACCGTGTCGAGGTCTTTGACACCGAGGGTGACTCCACCCACATCGCTCTTGTGGAGAGGTCCGACGACCTTCATTACGAGAGGCACATCCTTGCTGCAACCTACTTCTTTTGCGAAAGCGAGAGCATCTTCAACTTTGTCGACTTCGACACTCTTCTTGCGGCTGATACCGGCAGCATCCAGAAGCTCGTTGTAGTCGGCAATCTCCATATATCCGCTCTTGCAACGGTCGACAGTCTTACGGATACGAGCCACGTCGATAGCGGGCTGTTCCACATTCTCGGGCTGAGGCTTGGGGGTGTGGTAGACCTTGCAGAGGGCGTTACCGAGCACGCATTCCTCGGGGAAGTTAATACGACCGCGGTCGATGAACTCCTGAATCTCGTCCTTGACATTGATGATGGAGGGGAGCACGGGGAAGATAGGTTTCTTGCAGGTCTTCATTTTCTCGTCGAGGAGCTTGTAAACCTCGCGGTTGGAGAACAATCCGGGAGAACCGAAGATGACGACGGAGAAGTCGATATCAGTATAGTCGTTTTCAACTGCATCGATGATGTAGCCGAGTTGTTCGGCGGTACCCGTGGCGAGGAAGTCGATGGGGTTGCCCACTGAAGATCCTGCAAAGAGTTTTTCCAACAAAGCGGGGCTGGCGGGGTGATCCTTCAAGCCAGGCACCTCCATGCCACCATTGGAAAGAACATCGGTGAGCATGACGGCGGGACCACCTGCATGGGTGATGACGGCGCAGCGTTTGCCCTTGAGTTCGGGATGCATAAAGATGGCGCAGACGGTGGTGAGCTCCTGACGATTTTGGCAGCGGACGATGCCGGCCTTGCGGAAGAGAGCGTCAACAGCGGCATCGTTGGTGGCAAGAGCACCGGTGTGGCTGGAAGCGGCACGGCTACCTGCTGCGGAACCGCCCGATTTGATAGCGGCGATATGGCAGCCCTTGTTGATAAGGTTGCGGCTGTGTTTGAGCAGACGCTGGGGGTCGCCGATTTTTTCCATATAGAGCATGATGACGCGGCTTGACTTTTCGGGGTCGAAAGTCTCGTCGAGATGTTCGAGGACATCTTCAATACCAAGCTGGGCGCTGTTGCCTACAGCCCAAACGCTGTTGAAGGTAAGACCATTGGTGATACCGTACTCCTTGATGAACACGGCGGTGGCACCACTACCGGTGATGAAGTCGACACCATGAGGATCCAAAGTGGGGATAGGGGTGTCAAAGCAGCCAGCGTAATTGGTGTTGAGGAAGCCTGTGCAGTTGGGACCGATGAGGGAGCCACCCACAGCATTGATGCTGTCGACGATGTGCTTCTCAATGGCGGCACCTTCGGCATTTTCCTCAGAGAAACCAGCACTGACGATGATGAAGCCCTTGGTACCCTTTTGCTGGGTGAGGACATCAACGGTTTGGGCGCAGAATTTTGCAGCGATGCAGAGGATTGCGCAGTCGACTTGGGGGAGGTCGTCGACCTTGGTGTAGCACTTAATGCCCTGCACTTCGGACTCTTTGGGGTTTACGGCATAGATTGGGCCTTTGAAATTGCTGTCGAGCAGGTTTTTCAAGGCTTTTCCGCCAGGTTTGTGTATATCACTTGATGCACCGCAAACAACGATGCTTTTAGGATTTAAAAGTTCTTTTGCTATCATTATTTTTGTATTTGGTGAATTGTGAATCGTAAAATGTGAAACGATTTACCGATTCACATTTCACAATTCACTGACAATTATTTATTTTCAGGCATAGATTCGAGGGCGGCGACAAGGTAGTCAAAGAATTTCTTACTGCTCTCAATGTTGGCGCGCTCGTCGGGGCTGTGGGGGCTGTTGAGTGTCGGGCCGAAGCTGATCATCTCCATGTCGGGATATTTGCCGCCCAACAGGCCGCACTCCAAACCAGCGTGGATGGCAACCACGGCGGGCTCTTTTTTATACAGTTTCTTGTAGGTGGCTTTCATGGTCTTCAGCAAACCACTTTCCATATTGGGCTTCCAGCCAGGATAGGCACCCGAAAGCTGGCATTTGCCACCTGCCATTTCGGCGAGGCAGACCAAGCGCTCGGCCAAAGCATCCTTGGCAGAATCGACGCTGCTGCGCAGGAGGGCCTTGATGGAAAAGTTCTTACCGTTGGTCTTCATGATGGCGAGGTTGAGCGACGTTTCAACGAGGCCTTCCATATCCTTGCTCATGCGGATGACGCCGTTGGGGGCAATCATGACGGTGTTGATGATTTTCTGCGTGTCGGCTTCGGTCATCACCTTGGGACTCATACGGACGGGCTCGTATTTCATGAAGAAATCGGGCACAACGGCACCAAGTTCTTTCTTCACCCAGCTTGCCACTTTGTCGAACTCTTTGCAGATGCAGTCTTTGTGGGCCTTGGGCATGGCAAAGACCAATTCGGCATCGCGGGGGATAGCGTTGCGCATGTTGCCACCCTCGACACTGATGAGACGTATACCGCACTCGGCAACCCAGCGGATGTGGCGGAACATAAGTTTGTTGGCATTGGCACGACCAGTATTGATTTCCATACCGCTATGGCCTCCCTTCAAACCGCCGATGGTGAGGCGCATGGCGCAATAGTCTTTCGGAGCCTTTTCGGTGGAGTAGGGGATAGTGATGGTGGCATCGATACCACCAGCGCAACCAACGTACAGCTCGCCTTCGGTTTCGCTGTCGAGGTTGAGCAGATATTTGCCTTTCAGTTCGCCTTTCTTCAAACCGAAAGCACCCGTCATACCGGTTTCTTCGTCGGTGGTAATCAGCACCTCGAGGGGACCGTGCTTGATGGTTTTGCTTTCCAAAACAGCCATGGCAGCAGCCACGCCGAGGCCGTCGTCGGCACCCAAGGTAGTGTCGCAAGCATACACCCAGCCGTCAACAATCTTAGTTTCAATCGGGTCTTTCTGAAAATCGTGAACTTTGCCAGCTCGGGCCTGGGGCACCATGTCCATGTGTGCCTGAAGCACCACGGGGCATACATTCTCCATGCCTTTGGTGGCAGGTTTTGACATGATGACGTTGCCTACGGCATCGACACGGCAGTCGATTTTATTTTTCTTTGCCCAGTCAACCAAAAATTGACGTACAACTTCCTCGTGTTTGGAAGGACGAGGACAACGTGTGAGGTGATAAAAATTGCCCCACAACTCTTTGGGTTCTAAATCTTTAATTGTCATAATGCAATAATATTGTTTGTTTTATTCCTATTCAATAAGTTGTTACAAAATATGAATGTCTTCCAAAGAAACACCTGTAGCAACCATAATGGATTCTTCGTCCATCCCCATTTTTTTAAGTTTGCATGCTATTTCCAAAGATGTTTCTTCCTTTCCTTTGGCCCGTCCTTCTTCTCTCCCTTCTTCTCTCCCTTCTTTTCTCCCTATGACCATACCTTCTTCTCTCCCTATGGCCATACCTTCTTCTCTTCCTTCGGCCAAGCCTTCTAATTTTGAGGCCTGCAGAACGGATTCCTGGATATTCATATTCTCCAGGTGGCGTTCGTATGCCCGTTTCTCATTTGCAGACATGGTGATATAAGTCAACTTCTTGCGTGCCTCTTGCAGCCCTGGGGCTTTGGTTTCGGGGTCGATATGGCCACTTTTGATGTATTCGATCCATTCCTCCAAAGGTGTTGTCGCCACTTTGTTGAACTCGTTGACTCGAATCAGGAAATATTCGGGAAAAATGTTCTTCGGGGAACGCGACATGAATGTCTCGGCATCTTTTTCGCTGAGCAACAATGTGTCATGGCTATGGACTCCAGTGAAGGTGGTTTGGCCATGATACAAATAATCCGAACCTGTGCCCAAGTCGAAATAGAGGATGTTGACGGAATATACTTTCTTCACTTGCGAGTATCTCTCGCCCAAGCCCACATGCTCCGTTATTGTCTTCGCAACACCATAAAGTATCCTCTCCAAATAGTCAACCTCTCGTCTCTGCTGCACTTCGATGATGATATATTCGTCTCGGGCATTCTTTGCCATGATGTCCACCCGATTGAACTTGTCCGACGAATCATTCTGGTTGCTTTCGCTTTCCAATATTTCCACAATTTTTACCTCTTCCTCTAACAGAACGGTCATCAAACCTTCCAGCACGCCAAAATTTGCTTTGTCGCGAAGGATGCGCTTCACCGCCCAATCGAACCGAATATATTTGTCACTATAATCCATCATTTCTAAACTCAGAAATCTATAATTTATAAATGCAAAAATACAAATAAATTCTGATTATTTGGAGATTTGGGTGCAGTTTTTTTCATAGTGACACAATTCTGCTTGCCCAAAACATTGTTCAATTGATAGTATTCCATAAAGTTATACTCCGAATGCAGCAATGCCTTTTTAAAATATTTTTTCGTTTTCAATACCATGCCATGCTTTTTTTTTAGTATTTTTGCAGTATGAAATGTTTGAATTGTCCAAGAGGTTGCGATGTTGACCGCACTGAAAGTCACGGCTTTTGCAATGCCGGAACCGTTCCCGAGGCGGCCACAATTTGCGTGCATCGGGGCGAAGAACCGCCCATTTGCGGCGAAAAAGGCATCTGCAACGTCTTTTTCGCACACTGCAATCTACAGTGCATTTTCTGCCAAAATCACGAAATCAGTTCGCAAAACGCCCAAGGCTCCATACGAGGCGTCGAAGCAATCGCCGACCGCATTGCCGAAGTGCTCCCAAAAACCGAGAACATTGTCGGCTTTGTGAGTCCCTCGCACTATGCCGACACCATCCCCGCCATCGTCGAGGCACTCCACGCCCGAGGCCTTTTCCCCACTACTGTCTACAACACAGGTGGCTACGACCGCGTCGAAACCCTCCAGTTCCTCGCTCCCTATATCGACATCTATCTGCCCGATTTCAAATACATGGACAGCACCCTTGCCTTGCGCTACAGCCATGCCTCCGACTACCCTCAGATGGCCCTCAATGCCCTCAAGGAAATGTACAACCAGAAAGGCTCCGCCCTCCCCACCGACGACAACGACATGGCCTATCGAGGCATCATCGTGCGCCACCTCGTGCTTCCTGGACAGGTGGCCAACAGCAAGGCCGTCCTCGACGAAATAGCCGACATTTCGACCAACCTCCATGTCTCCCTCATGGCCCAATATTTTCCCCCGATGTCCAACCTTCCTGACGAATTGGGGCGCACCCTGTACGCCTCCGAGTACGACGAAGTGGTGGAACATTTCCACACCCTCGGCCTCCATCGCGGCTGGGTGCAGGAATTGAGCGCGCAGGAATGCTACCGCCCCGATTTCTCCAAACAGGAGGCTTTTGAAAAATAATCATCAACCAAACAACGCACATCATGAGCAAGCAGAAAAAATCGCAGTTTTTACCCGAAGCCACTTTCACTTTCGACGACACAGCCATCGTGATGCTGCGTACCAACTTTCTCAATTTCGAGTTCGTCAAAGCCCTCAACGAAGCCTGCGGCCTCCAACTTTCGAGGGTGTGGGATTTGGAAGTGGATGGCGCAAACCACCCCTGTTTCAGCCACTACGACGAGCACTCACGCCTCGCCTATGTGGTTCTCGAGTGCCCTCCCGACCACTCCGCGACTAAGGAAAAGGGCGACGTGTTTGAATACTACGACAAAATGCTCCTCATCCGAGGACGCGACGCATGGGATTTCCAAACCTCGTTTCATGACATCGTCAGCCATCCCCGCCCCGAACCCGAACAGCCTCTGAGCCACGACATTTGGGAAAACGAAAACAACCTCCGCGAAGGCATCTTTGTGGCCGACACTTTCTGTTTCAGCACCCGACGAGGTTTCTCCACCTCGCTATACCAGGGCCCTCGGGATTCCATACCCCGCGTAATCACCACCTACTCCAACAAGTTGAATGCCTTCCTCGACAAAACCTTCAACAAGCTTCAATGGCACCTCTGCGACGAGGAAGAGGAACTGTGAACACCCTTGAATAGCCTCGGTGAGTCTTTGCTTTGCTTGCGATATGCTTGCGACATGATTCCGATATGCTTGCGATATGATTCCGATACTATACATCGCATTCATATCGCATTCATATTGGAAACATATCGCAAGCATTTTGCAAGGAGAGCGACGTCTATACAATATAATATTAAACGAGGAACTGGAGGCGCATGGGAAAATTGTTCAAAAACGGCACCCGTTTTTGTGGACGAAGAATGGGTGTTGAAACGATTGTTGAAAACTTTTTTTCGCTAATTCAAAAAATATGCGTATCTTTGCATCCGATTTCAAACGAGGAAATCTGGTCCCTTAGCTCAGTCGGTTAGAGCAACTGACTCATAATCAGTGGGTCCTTGGTTCGAACCCAAGAGGGACCACTTTTTTTATAAACATTAAAATTGCAAAACACTATGAATATCGATTGGCAAAACCTTCCGTTTGGTTATTTGAAAACCGACTATAATGTCCGCTGCTGGTATCGCAACGGCGAGTGGGGCGAGGTGGAACTCTCCTCCGAAGAAACCATCAACATCCACATGGCTGCCTCCAGCCTCCACTACGGTCAGGAAGCTTTCGAGGGTCTGAAGGCCTTCCGCTGCAAGGACGGCAAAATCCGCATCTTCCGTCTGGAAGAGAACGCTGCCCGTCTGCAGAGCACCTGCCGCGGCATCATGATGCCCGAGCTCAGCACCGAGCGTTTCCGCGAGATGTGCATCCGCGTCGTCAAAGCCAACGAGCGTTTCATTCCTCCTTATGGCACTGGCGCTTCGCTCTATCTGCGCCCGCTGCTCATCGGTACCGGCATTACCGTGGGTGTGAAACCCGCCGACCAG
>JAZUFY010000130.1:0-8596 GCA_045640925.1 Bacteroidales bacterium | reverse complement strand
TTCCACGGGGTCGCCGAACATATCATAGAAGATGCTTTGGGCGAGGTTGTCGAGTTCCTTTACTTGTTGCTTCTTTTTCTCAATAATCTCACTCACCTTGTCCAATTCCGCAACAATCTGCTCTTGAATGGCAAGCGGAGGAACAGGGATAGTCAAACTTTCAATTTTTTTCTTGGAGATATATTTTATTGTTGCACCTGTACCCATTTTCTTTAGCTGTTCCGTTTGTGAATTCAAGAAGTGATATAGGTACACATTATATAGTTGTCTTGGATCAGAAATAATTCCAATAAAAGTTTGATTGGTATAACAATCAACAGTCGTTATTGCCTGTTTACCTATTGTTGCACTGCAAGCACATATTACTGTTCCTTTAGGACAGATATGCATATTCATACTATCGGCAAGTTCTTTAGTGACTAACTGATTCGTCTTTGAGCCATTAAGAAATCGTCCTTCGATGTCTTCAATTCTACACCAAGGAATATCTCCATCAAAAGCAGTTGGTTTGTCTCGCTGAGGAACGACAAAATCAACACAAACATCTTGCAACGTCTTATATTCCCAATCGTGCTTCATACTTATAGCAAATCACTTTTTTGCAATAACGCGAAAAATTGACTTTTATTATATATTTTAGAGTTTCCCTTCGGTTTTGTATGGTTTCTCATATTTAACATTTCAAGTCCCATTTTTGCCTTTTTATACCGTTCATATATGATGAAGCAATAATGGGACAATATTGGGAGAATATTGGGACAATAATGGGAGAAGAGAGGGATGTGAATAGAGGTCAAATTTAAGAATTTTTTAAGACGGTCTTAAACAACGGATTTCATGTCTTGAAACAACGAATTTCACAAATTTCACAAAAATTTGACACATTTGATTGAAACAACGAATTTCACGAATTTCACAAAAAACAAGTTACATTCGTGTAATTTGCCGTTCCAACAAATCCACAAATCCCTCAAAATAAAATTCGCATTCGTGTAATTCGTTGTTTTAATAAATCCACAAATCTCACAAACATAATTCGTTACATTTGTGTAATTCGTTGTTTCAATAAATCTTGTCGCATGTAATTCGTTATTTCGGCAGTTGTTGGCGAGTACTGCCTTCGTGGTGCCCTCGTCCGTCGAACTATCTATGGTCGCTATGGGGTGTTTGTGGTGTCGCTATAGCGTCGCTTAGGGGAGCGATGCTATGGCCATCCAGTCGTCATCCACCCGTCACCCTACGGCGGTTCAGCAACGGGCGCACAGCGAAGGCACCACTATGTTAATTAAGAATTGGCTGCTGCCCCACTCATAAATCATAATTCAAAGGTGTTGTTCCCGATTCGAACAATTCGGGACAACAAGAATTGAGAATGGAAATGTGGAGACGCATCATGCCACGTCTCTACTGCTGCACGTTTGTGTTTTGGAAAAAGTCCCGATTTTGGTAGGTAAAAACACGGAAAAAGTCCCGATTTTGATGTGCGAAAACACGGAAAAAGTCCCGATTTTGTTGTTTATATGGATTATTTTTTATATTTTTGCAATGTGGTAATCTTTTGTATATTTGATTATAAAATATTGTTGTTATGTTATTTAGAAAATATTCGCATAGGTTGGAGGAGTACTTGACAAGTCAGCCGAACAAAATTTTGTTGGTAAATGGTGCGCGGCAGATAGGGAAATCGTATATTATTCGCCATGTGGGAACGAAACTTTTCAAGAATTATGTGGAGATAAACCTCAAGGCCGACAAGGAGGGGGCAGGAATTTTTGAAAGGGTGCATAGTATTGAGGATTTTTACATGCAGTTGAGCGCTATTGCTGGCAGGCGGCTGGATAAGAAGTCGAATACATTGGTGTTCTTGGACGAGATACAAAGCTATCCAGCCATGCTGACGATGCTCAAGTTCCTCAACGAGGATGGACGATACACCTATATAGCGAGTGGCTCGCAGTTGGGTGTGGCGCTTTCGCAAACGCCTTCGGTTCCGCTGGGGAGCATTGCGGTTGAGGAGATGTACCCATTGGATTTTGAAGAATTTTTGTTGGCTATGGGGTGTGGAAGTGATGTGATAGATGCGATGAGGGATAAGTATGAGAAGGAGGAATCGCTTTCCGAGGCATTGCACGATTATGTGTTGAGCCAGTTCAAGATATACCTGCTCATAGGAGGTCTGCCCGAAGCCGTAAATAAGTTTGTCGAAACCCGCAACATGGCGGCTGTTCGCAAGGTACACAGGGATATTCACAATTTGTATCGTATTGATGCCTCGCAATATGACGATGGCCACAAGTTGGTTATCCGCAGAATATACGACATGATTCCCTCAAATTTGGAGAGCAAGAAAAAGCGCGTAGTGGTTAAGGATATTGAGGACACAAAGGGGCACAAGCAGTTTGCGGATTATGCCGATGAGTTTGAATATTTGATCAATTCGGGCATAGCCCTCTCGGTGCAGGCTGTAAGCAATCCCCGTTTCCCGTTGACGGAGTCGTGTCGGAAAAATTTGTTGAAGCTGTACCTCAACGATGTCGGGTTGTTGACAAGTTTGCTCTACGACCTGAATATCAATGCTGTTTTGCACGATGATAGAAGTATCAATTTGGGAACGGTGTATGAGTCGGTTGTGGCGCAGGAACTGTGTGCCCATGGCTACAAATTGCACTACTATGACAATAAGAAGAAGGGTGAGGTGGACTATATCATTGATGATTTCGAGAATCTTGCGGCATTGCCGCTTGAAATAAAGTCGGGCAAGGACTACAAAATACATAGTGCTTTGGACAATTTTTTGGCTTCGGCGGAGTACAACATACCTCGGGCCATTGTCTTCAGCAACGATCGCGAGGTGCGTGCTGCAAACGGCATAACCTATTTCCCCATTTACTATAGCATGTTTCTTTCGCGCAATTGTCAAGATGAGGATCGTCTGATTGTGCCTCCAATACCCGTTCCTGTGTTGAAGGAATAGTGGGGGAGAGGCGGCATGGGGCTGTTTGAAAATGATAAATTTATAAAAAATGTTGATTTTTTTTTGCCATGTCAGAAAAAGTTCGTAATTTTGCAACGATTGATTGAGGGGGACGGCAGTCCCCTATTTTATTGCTTATGATAGACAAGTTCAAGGTATTAGACATAGTTGAGGAGTCGCTGGGCGGCAGCGATAAGTTCCTTGTAAATATGAAAATCACTCCCGACAACCGCATTTTTGTGGACATCGACGGTGATAACGGCATCAATATTGACGACTGTATTGAGCTGAGCCGCACGATTGAGAGCAAGCTGAGCCGCGACGAGGAGGATTACGAGCTCAATGTTTCGTCGGCTGGCGCCGATTCGCCGCTGAAGATGCCCCGCCAGTTCCGCCACAATGTGGGGCGCGACCTGAGTGTGGAGACTTTCGAGGGGGAGCGTTACGAGGGTTTCCTGCAAGAGGCCGACGACGAGCAGTTTGTCATCAAGACCCACAAGGCCAAGAAGACGGCCCCGCAGCTGCTGACTTTCAAGTATGCCGACGTGAAGACCGCCAAGGCGATTATCAAGTTCTAATATAGAAAAAAAGAAACAATATAATATTAGAGTCAAATGAAGACGTTAGACCTGATTGATTCCTTCTCGGAATTTAAAGAATTCAAGAACATCGACCGCGAGACTTTGATGCACATCCTCGAAGAGGTGTTCCGTACTGCGCTGTCCAAGCGCTACGGCACGGAGGAGAATTTCGACATCATCGTGAATATCGACAAGGGCGACCTTGAGATTTTCCGCAACCGCACCATTGTCGAAGACGGCCAGGTGGAAGATGAGAATTTGCAGATAGCCTATAGCGATGCCATTAAGATTGAGGACGACTTCGAGGTGGGTGAGGAACTTTCCGAGCCTATTTATATGACCGATTTCGGTCGGCGCGAGATTTTGGCCATCCGCCAGAACCTTGTCGGCAAGATTCAGGATTACGAGAAATCGCTTATCATACAGAAATACAAGGAGAAGGTGGGTGAAGTCATCGTGGGTGAGGTCTACCAGCCGTGGAACAAGGAGGTGCTTATCCTCGACGAGGAGAAGATTGAGCTGGTGCTTCCCAAGAGCGAACAGATTCCTACCGACCGCTACCGCAAGGGCGACACGGTGCGCGCCGTGGTGCTGAAAGTGGAGATGCGCAACAACAATCCCGCCATCATCCTCTCCCGCACGTCGCCCATCTTCCTGGAGCGCCTGCTCGAAGCCGAGGTGCCCGAGATTTACGACGGCCCCATCACCATCAAGAACATTGTCCGCATTCCTGGCGAGCGCGCCAAGATTGCCGTGGAGAGCTATGACGACCGCATCGACCCCGTGGGATCGTGCGTCGGCGTGAAGGGCGCCCGCATACACGGCATCGTGCGCGAACTCCGCAACGAGAACATCGACGTGCTCAACTACACCTCCCGCATCGACATCATGGTGCAGCGCGCCCTGGCTCCCGCCAAGATTTCTTCGTTCAAGATTGACGAAGAGACGAAGAAGGTGGATGTGTATATGGAGCCCGACCAGGTGTCGCTGGCCATCGGTAAGGGCGGCTGCAACATCAAGCTGGCCAGCCGTTTGGTGGGATACGACATCGATGTGTACCGCACCGGCGACGAAGACAGCGACGATGTCGACCTGAAAGAATTTTCCGACGAAATCGACCAGTGGATTATCGATGTCCTCATCAATATCGGCTGCGACACCGCCAAGAGCGTCCTGGCACTGAGCAAGGAGGAGCTGATCAACCGCACCGACCTCGAAGAGGAGACCATCGACAACGTGATAAGCGTCCTGCAGGCCGAGTTCGAAGGAGACGAGGAATAACAGCATCGACCATATTTAATTAATCAAAAAAAGGAGTGTAAAATGGCAGAAGAATCAAAAGGAATAAGATTAAGAAAAGCGGCATCCGAACTCAATGTCGGCATCTCTACGTTGGTGGAATTTTTGGCAAAGAAGGGCCATCAGGTGGAAATGAACCCCAACACCCGCCTCTCTGCCGAGCAATACGACCTGGTGGCAGCAGCCTTCCAGTCGGAACGCGAGGTGAAGGAACAGGCCGACAAGATTGAAATCATGTCGAATGTGAACAACGTGGTCATCGAAGCCGAAGAGAACAAGGAGGAGAACGAAGAGGTCATCATCAAGAACTACAACTCCTCGAACATAGATAACAAGGGTAGCAAACAGCACGCCGAAACTGCCGTCACTCCCGACGAGCCCGAAGCACCCGTAACACCCGAAACGCCCGAGGCACCCGAAGCACCTGTGGCGTCTGAAACGCCCGAAGTACCTCAGGTCGAAGCGTCTGAAACGCAGGAAGCACCTGTGGCAGTTCCCGAACCCGAGGCTGCGCCAGCCGTAGATGCGGCGCCCGAACCCGCCGAGGAAGAGGCTTCCGCCTTCACTCCCACCACTGTGGGCGACCTCCACATTGTGAACAAAATAGACCTCTCGGCCATCAACACCAAGATGCGGCCCGACAAAAAGAAAAAGAACAAGGGCGAGAAAAACGACAAAAACGACAAGGATAAGGGCAGCAAGAAAGCCGACAAGGCCAAAGATCCCGCCAAGGCTCCCGCCGAGCCCGCCAAGAAAAACGCAGCCCAAAAACCTGTGGCTCCCGTCGCTGCAGCCGACACTAAGAAGGCTGAGGCTCCCGCCAAAGCCGAACCCGAGTTTATCGAGACACAGTATCAGAAACTCGAAGGCCCCAAGCTGGTGGGCAAAGTCGACCTCAGCCAGTTTGAAAAGCCCAAGCCTTCGGCAAGTGAGAAGAAGAAACGCAAACGTATCAAGAAAAACGGCGTGAAAGTGGGCGACACCGACACCGTTGCCACTCCCGCACCCTCCAACAAGGGCAACAAGAACGCCAAACCCGACAATAACGGTAACGACAACAAGAGCGAGAAAAACGAGAAGAAAAAGAAGAAAGAGAAGGAGAAGAAGCCCGTCAAAGTCGAGATTGACGACAGCGAAATCGAGAAGCAGATTCGCGACACCCTGGCCCGTCTCAGCCCCATGGGCAAGTCGAAGACTTCCAAGCACAACCGCGAAAAACGCCAGAAAGTACATCAGCGCATAGAGGAGGAGCAACTGAACGAGATGGAGAGCCAGAAGACGTTGCAGGTGACCGAATTTGTCACCGCCAACGAACTGGCCACGATGATGAACACCCCTGTCACGCAGATTATCAGCACCTGCATGTCGGTGGGCATCTTCGTGAGTATCAATCAGCGCCTCGATGCCGAGACAATCAAACTCATTGCCGACGAATTTGGCTTTGAAGTCAACTTTGCCAGTGCCGACGTTATCGACGAACTCAACAAGATTGAAGAGGAGGACAGACCCGAAGACCTCGTCCCGCGCAACCCCATCATCACCGTTATGGGCCATGTGGACCACGGTAAGACTTCGCTGCTCGACTATATCCGCAACACCAACGTCATCGCTGGCGAGGCTGGCGGCATTACCCAGCACATCGGTGCTTACGAGGTGAGCACTGCCGATGGTCGCAAAATCACTTTCTTGGATACCCCTGGCCACGAGGCTTTCACCGCCATGCGTGCCCGTGGTGCCAAGGTTACCGATATCGCCATCATCGTCATCGCTGCTGACGACAAGGTGATGCCCCAGACCGTTGAGGCCATCAACCACGCCCAGGCAGCAGGCGTCCCCATCGTGTTCGCCATCAACAAAATCGACCGCCCGGGTGCTGACCCTGACAAGATTAAGACCGAGCTGGCCAATATGAACCTCCTCGTCGAAGAATGGGGCGGCAAATATCAGAGCCAGGACATCTCGGCCAAGAAGGGCATCAATGTGGAAGAACTTTTGGAAAAAGTCATCCTCCAGGCCGACATTATGGAACTCAAGGGCAACCCCAACAAGCGAGCCAAAGGCACCGTGTTGGAGAGTTCGCTCGACAAGGGCCGTGGCTATGTGGCCAAACTGTTGGTCGAAGACGGCACCATCCGCAAGGGCGACCCCATTGTTGCAGGAGCCATCAGTGGCCGTGTCCGCGCCATGTATAACGAGCGTAATCAGGAAGTGTTGTCGGCAGGTCCCTCGCAGCCAGTCCTCCTGCTCGGTCTCACGGGTGCCTGCCAGGCTGGCGACACTTTCAACGTGACCGAAAACGAGAAAGAGGCCAAGGACATTGCCTCCAAGCGTACCCAGTTGCAACGTGAGATGGGTCTGCGTACACAGACGCACCTCACCCTCGACGAGATTGGTCGCCGTATCGCTTTGGGCAACTTCAAAGAGCTCAACATCATTGTCAAAGGTGATGTGGACGGATCTGTTGAAGCCCTCTCCGATTCGTTGTTAAAACTCTCCACCGAGGAGGTACAGGTCAACGTCATCCACAAAGCCGTGGGTCAGATTACCGAAACCGACGTCATGTTGGCCGAGTCTTCCGACGCTATCATCATCGGCTTCCAGGTGCGTCCCTCCGTGGGAGCCCGCAAGATGGCCGAGACCGAGCAGATCGATATCCGCCTCTACAGCATCATCTACGACGCCATCAACGAGTTGAAGGACGCTATCGAAGGTATGCTCTCGCCCGAGACACAGGAGAAAATCGTGGCCAACCTCGTAATCCGCGTGACCTTCATGATCTGCAAAGTGGGCACCATTGCCGGCTGTATGTGCTTGGATGGCAAAATCACCCGCCAGCACAACGTGCGCATCATCCGCGACGGTATCGTAGTATATACTGGCAAACTGGCCTCCCTCAAACGTTTCAAAGATGACGTTAAGGAGGTTGTCAGCGGCCAGGATTGCGGCTTGAATATCGAAGGCTTCAACGACATCAAAGTCGGCGACATTGTCGAAGCCTACGAGATAATTGAAATTAAGAGGAAACTGTAATTCCTCTCTGCCCTGATAGTTCAATGGATAGAACAACTCTCTCCTAAAGAGTAGATCCGGGTTCGATTCCCAGTCGGGGTACAAAAAGTTGGTTGTCTGACCACCTTTTTTGTTACTATAAAATGTAAGAAAATCAGCAATTTATACAATGATTCAGAAAGTTGCGTATTTTGCGTTATTTGTTGTTTTTTGCGTTTTTTGCTCCAAATGTTTTCCAGAATCAAAAACAATTCGTATCTTCGCAAAAACAAAATAAGACAACATAATATAAAATGGCAAAGAGTAAGAGTATTTTAATCAGCGGAACCCCATTCGTGCAAATAAGGGAAAAGGGCGAGGACAAATTTTCTCTGCGGCTGGTGTATAAAATAGGAGATGTGTATGAAGAGGACGAGGAGGGCAACAAAAAACGCCGCCAGCAATGGAAATATGAGAAGTTGGAGTTGTGGTTGTGGAACAAGAAACACCTCTCGCCAATTGAGGCTGAACACAACCGCCAGGCGAAAGAAGAGGCACGGATTGTCAGAGAGAAGCGGGAACGGGAGTTCCGCACAAAGACGCATGGTTACGTCCTGACTTCGTCAATGCGTCACCCGAATCAGAAATCATTGCTTGAGGGTTCGAAAAGTGGTTTGATCGCGAGATGTTTCTCCGTCAGGAAGAGCGTTTTGGTAAAGTAGGTGCCGTTCTCTGGCAACCTTACCCTGACTGT
>JAZUFY010000129.1:0-7389 GCA_045640925.1 Bacteroidales bacterium | reverse complement strand
ACAATAATGGGACAATGGTGGGACAATAATGGGACAATAGTGGTAGGAAAGGGGGTGGAGGAAAGGGGGGGGAGGAATGGGGTCGGGGAGGGGCGATTCGAATTTTTCTAACAGTTAAAAGTGATTTTGAAAAAATAATTTTTTCACATAAAAATGTGAATAATTCGGGTCGAAATTGAGGATTAAATAGTTAGAAAAAACACCCTATTCGACCCTTGTTTGAGTATCAGCATATTAACCACAAGGTGTTGATAGACAAATTAAAGAAGTGTTTATTTTGTTGTAAATTATTGTTTGACAGGTTGTTGCATTTTTTATCAACAGAAACAAAGCCAAAGGCGAAAAATATTGAAAAAATCTTCAAAAATATGAGAAAAAAGTTGTATATTAATAGGGGTTAAAAAAGTGCATATTATATGAATTTGCTATTTTTCAGTGTTTTGAATAAAAATAGTGCTCGCGGCGGGGCTAAATTTGCTAAATGCTTTATAAAAAAAATCTGATATATGCAAATTTATTTTTGTAACAATAGGTGATAAAAATGTTGGAAATTTGCAAAACAAGATTCGGAAACGAATAATCGCATAAGTCATACAATAACAGAAAAAAGAGTTAGATTCGATATGGAGAGAAGCTATCAAAAAGTATGGGAGGAGTGCCTCGCGTTCATTAAGGACAACCTTGTGGAGAACGAGAAGGTGTATAAGACTTGGTTCGAGCCCATCGTCCCTGTGCGTTTGGAGGGGGACACGCTCACCATCCAGGTGCCGAGCCAGTTCTTCTATGAATGGCTGGAGCAGAACTATGCGGGGTTGCTCAAGAACGCCATCGGGTTGGCGTTGGGGCCCCAGGCGCGCCTGCAATACAGTATTGTTATGGATACCAGTATTGCCGATGCCCCGATAACTACGAATATTCCCTCCACGGGTCGTCCTGCCACCGTTAACCGCCCCAAGGATGTGGCCATGAATCTCAACCACGATGACTATCGCGAGTTTCCGAACCCCTTTGTCATCCCTGGCATCCAGAAGGTGCGTATCAACTCGCAGCTCAGCGATTCTTATACATTATATAATTATGTTGAGGGCGAATGCAACCGTCTGGCTCGTGCTGCGGGTTACGCTGTGGCCGAGAAGCCTGGCAAAACGGCTTTCAACCCGCTGATGCTTTATGGCGGCGTGGGTTTGGGAAAGACCCACCTTGCCAATGCTATCGGATTGCGCACCAAGGAGATGAATGCCGACAAGACGGTTCTCTATGTCACTTCGGAGCAGTTTATGCAGCAGTATCAGGATGCGGGAAGAAACAACACTACCTCCGATTTTGTCCACTTCTACGAGATGATTGATGTGCTGATTATCGACGATATTCAGTTTTGGGCCAACAAGGCTCCCCGCACACAGGAGGCTTTCTTCCACATTTTCAACACGCTGCATCAGGCGGGCAAGCAAATCATCATCACCAGCGACAAGGCTCCGAGCGAGTTGCAGGGTCTTGAAACCCGCCTCACCTCGCGCCTGAAGTGGGGTTTGGCCGCCGAATTGCTGCCTCCCGATGTTGAAACCCGTATGCGCATTCTTCGCCAGAAACTCACCAACGACGGCGTGGAGATGCCCGACGAGGTTATCGAATATATTGCCTACAACATCAGCACCAATGTCCGCGAACTCGAAGGCGCCCTGATTTCGCTTGTGGCTCAGTCGTCGCTCAACCACCGCGACATCACTCTCGACTTGGCCCGCCAGATGGTTGATAAGTTTGTGAAGAGCACCAACCGCGAGGTCACCATCGAGTATATTCAGAAAGTGGTTTGCGATTATTTCAACATCCCTATTGACAGCATTCAGTCGCACACCCGCAAGCGCGAAATTGTCCAAGCCCGCCAGCTTACGATGTATTTTGCCAAGAAGATGACCAAATCGTCGTTGGCGATCATCGGCCTCCAATGCGGCAACAAGGATCATGCGACGGTGCTTCACGCCTGCAAGACGGTTGCCAACCTGGCCGAGTCGGACAAACAGTTCCGTTATTGCATTGACGAATTGGAAAAGAAATTTAAAGAATAGCACCATGAAGGTTCCTTTCAAACCTGGCACACTCATCTATCCGCTGCCCGCCGTAATGGTCAGCTGCGGAGACAAACCAGAGAATTACAACATACTTACCATAGCGTGGACGGGCACTATTTGTAGTGACCCGCCCATGTGCTATATATCGGTGCGTCGCGAGCGCCACTCCTACGACATCATCAAAAGCACGGGCGAATTTGTCATCAACCTCACCACCGAAGAGCTTGCCAAGGCCACCGATTGGTGCGGGGTGCGTAGCGGCAAAGACTTTGACAAATTCCGCGAGATGCACCTCACGCCCGAGCAGGGGCAGGTGGTGAAAGCGCCCCTCATTGCCGAAAGCCCCCTGAATATCGAGTGCCAGGTGGTTGACGTGCGTCCTTTGGGCAGCCACGATATGTTTATTGCCAACGTTGTGGCGGTCGATGCCGAGGAAAACCTTATCGACAAAGGCACAGGGGCTTTCCAACTCAACCATGCTCGTCCTTTGGCTTTCTCCCATGGCAAATACTACGGCCTTGGCGAGAAAATCGGCAGTTTCGGTTTTAGTGTGAAAAAGAAAAAGTAAATTATAATATTATGAATATCATTTGCGTAGAACCTCTTGGCATAAGTCAGGAACATTTTGAAAATCTCAAAAAGGAGTTTGCCTCTCAGGGCCATGCCTTTACCTATTATATGGATCGCAAAGAGGATGCCGCCACGTTGGCTTCCCGCATGAAAGATGCCGACATCGCAGTCATTTCCAATATCAAACTGCCAGCCGAAGTACTCCGGCAATGTGTCCACTTGAAATATCTCTCTGTGGCTTTCACGGGGCTTGACCATATCGACCTTGCCTATTGTCGCGAGCACAATATTGCCGTGCAAAATGCGGCAGGTTATTCCACTGTGGCTGTCAGCGAATTGGCCATCGGACTTATGCTTGATGTGCTGCGCCGCATCACCAGCCTTGATGCAGTGACCCGTCAGGGAGGTGGTCGAGGCATGTTCCTCGGTCGTGAACTTCATGGCAAGACTGTGGGCGTTGTGGGTACGGGTGCGATAGGCACGGCCACGATACGTTTGCTTTTGGCTTTCGGGTGCAAGGTGTTGGCGTATAATCGTAGTGAACATGAGGAGGTCAAAGCCCTCGGCGCCTCATACACCGACCTCGACACCCTTATGCGCGAGAGCGACATTGTTACCCTTCATGTCCCCATGACTGCCGAGACTCACCACCTCATCAGCCGCGACCGCATTGCAATGATGAAACCCAATGCCGTCCTTATCAACACCGCCCGAGGCAATGTTGTCGATATTCCCGCATTGGCCGAGGCCCTGAAGGCAGGACGTATTGCAGGTGCCGGCATCGATGTGTACGAACAGGAGCCTCCTCTGCCCACCGAACATCCTCTGTTGGATGCCCCCAACTGCGTGTGTGTGCCCCATATCGGCTATGCTTCGCGTGAGGCTTTCGACATTCGAGCCGACATCGTTTTCGACCATGTACGCAATTTTCTGAACAAATAGAATACTAATTAGCAAGATTTATTTCAATTATTACTATGCAACGCATTCTAAGCCTGGCCTTGTTTTTGCTGCTCAGTGCGGCAATGTGGGCGGCCCCCATTAGTCAAAAGTCTGCAAAACTTGCGGGCACCCGTTTCCTCCAGTCGCAAGGAATAATGAAAAGTGGCGACACGTTGTCGTTCTACACCTCTTACAGCGATGGGGAGATAGATTGTTTTTATGTTTTCAATCTCGGTGAAGAGGGTTTCATACTTGTCAGTGCTGACGACCGTTGCACACCAGTTTTGGGCTATTCCGTAAACGGCTGTTTCAATGCCGATAAATTGCCTGTCAATGTCGCTTCGTGGTTTGATGGCTATAAGGATGAAATTTCCCGAGGCATCCATGCCAATGCTCCCGAAAATCCGGACAATGCCAAGTTGTGGAAGTCATTGCTCAATGGCAGTTATGAGGCTCCAGCGGGGAAAAGCAACGACTATTTGCTTACCTCTACATGGGATCAGGGCGGCGGCTACAACAAATATTGCCCTGTGATGAATGGACAACATGTTGTGGTGGGATGTGTTGCCACTGCCATGGCTCAGATTATCCGTTATTGGCAATATCCCAAACGAGGCTTTGGGCGCCACAGTTACCATCATTCGGCTTATGGCGTTCAGGCAGTTGATTTCGACACCACCGAATACAATTACAACCAGATGCCCGACCGTGTCTCGTGGGGCACGCCCTCTTCGCAGCAGGACATGGTTTCGCGGCTCTGCTACCACTGTGGCGTTGTGGTCGATATGGAATACCAACATGCTGGTCATACTTCGGGCAGCGGTGCACAAACTGAAGATGTGGTCGAAGGTATCGCCTATTTTGGCTATACCGATGCACAATGTATGCGTCGCAGCGATTTGAACGATGATGCGCAATGGGTATCGATAATCCGCAATGAAATTGACAATCGCCGTCCTATAGAATACTCAGGCTTCAGTGACGAATATGGACATGCCTTTGTCCTCGACGGCTACAACAACAGCAACAAATTCCATTTTAACTGGGGCTGGAGCGGCAGTTATGACGGCTTTTATACCCTCACCACTATGCAGGGGTTTGTCAACAATAATTTGATGGTTGTCAATATCAAGCCTTCGGGTTGGGACGGTCATCTGACCAATTTCCTTGTCTCTCCCAACGGTACTGGCGATGGCACCACATGGCAGAAGGCCAATAGCAATCTGCGTGCTGCCGTGCTGCTCAACAAGTTGTCGCACAGAAATATTTGGATGAAAGAAGGCACATACTATGGCGATACCACAGCCGACTATGCCTATACCCTTGCAGGCACTGCCAGTATCTATGGCGGCTTTGCGGGAACGGAAACCGAACTCAATCAGCGTAATGCTGCTTTGCACCCCACGGTTATCGATGGACAAAATCAGCGTGGTCTTCTTTCCGTTTCGGGCACTTCTTCGTCGAGCACCTCCCTGTCGCTGTATGACCTCACGCTGAAAAACGGCTATAGCGAAAAAGGCAGCTGTGTGTATGTGGCAGGCGAAAATGCACATCTTGATAATATGATAATCAGAGATTGCCGAAGCGATAGCGGCATGGTCGTGGCTGCTAACAATGGCCGCATACGCTATTCTGAAATCAAAGGCAATGAGGCCCCTGTTATTTGCAAGATTGACAATGCCAGCATTCGACAGAGCATTATAGGCAACAATGATGGTTCCGCAGTATCGCTTAATGGCTATGGCAATGTGATAAATTGCGACATTGTGAGCAACCACGGCTATGGCGCTATTATTAACAATGCTCGCAACTGTTTTGTCAACAATATTTTGTGGAACAACGACTCCAATATCAAGATTGCTGCATCAATAGCCGATACCACCATTCGGTACTGTGCTTTTGAGAGCGACACCGCTTTGACCGATAGCACCTGTGTGCGCCTCGATAGCGAAAATCTTGGCGACAACGGTCCCCGCTTCATCGCCCCTACCACCATGCGAGGCATTGAGGGGGTGAGCGACGAAGCCAATTGGCGTCTCGATAGGTATTCGGTTTGTATTGACCATGGCGAAAATTTGAGTATGAGCAAATCGGATGGCGACAAGGACAAGAGCCTTCGCTGCCGCAACAAAATCATTGACCTCGGGTGCTACGAATCCAACTATCCCGTAAGCATCCGCTCCACGACAACTGCAAATATCGGTATCAGCCCCAATCCTGCTCATGGCTATGTCAATATCGAGTTAGGATCTGAGTTGCACGGCACACTGTCTCTCTACAATGCGCTCGGACACGAGGTTCTTAGCACGAAAATCGACGGTGCAAGGCTCACCCTCGATATTTCCCACCTCGCTCAAGGTGTGTATTTCCTCAAGAGTGGTGATGCGGTTTCAAAACTCGTCATCCGCTAAACGAGACGGCTTAGGTGAGGGACGTTCTCGCTCATGGTATTCGTGAGTTCTCGCTATGACGACACTCTGCATCTTCAACCCCGAACACGACCTTTGTCTCGCCAACGGTCATGCGCATTATGTTCCTCCCGAATCTGCCATTACTTTTGCCCGAAAGTGCAAACACGTCATGGAGTATATTTACCCTGAAGCCATGTCTTTTGCGGCGAATGAGGTCGTGCCGTGCTCGAGCGAATTGGCGAGGATGGTGCCTTGGGGTTGGAATCTGACACTGAAAACACAGTTGCTAAAACAAGGAGTGCCAGCCGCTTTGATGCCCTCGAACGAGACCTTGGAGGTGTGGCGAAATCTGCAGCATCGCAACACAGTGTTGCCGTTGCAGCCCGATTGTGTGGCTGCGGTTGTGGAGGCCGAGGTGGAAGAAATGATATTTCTGCACCATGCCGTTGTGCTGAAGGCGCCTTGGTCGGGGGCGGGACGCGGATTGCGATGGGTCACGGGAAAAATGAGCGACCATGACCGTAGGTGGATGCGGAAAGTGGTGCAGGAGCAACGCTGCATCGTGGTCGAGCCACGTCGCGAGGTGAAGGACAATTTTGCTTTGGAGTATTTTATCGAGGCGGGGAAGCTTCGTTTCGTGGGTTTCTCTTTATTCGAATCGGTCAATGGGGTGTATCGGCACAACTTGCTTTTCACGGATGACGAAATCCGAACAAGGGTAGGCTTTGGCATTGATAGCCAAAAGCAATTGGAAGATTGGCTACAGAAAACGATAGTGCCCTGTTATGAAGGACCGATAGGGGTGGATTATGTGACTTCGACAGATGGGAGCATAAGTTTGACGGAGATGAACTTGCGGCATACTATGGGCTTGGTGGCACACGAAGTGCTGCGCAGAAACCCCGAGCGGCATGGATCCACTTTTGCGGTCTCTCCCGAGTTTGCCGAAGGCAACGCATAGGCAGGAGCCAGGGAACATGTGCCGAGGTGGATCCATAGTGGCACCCTCGTTGCTCGAACCATGTAGTATCGCTATAACGTCGCTGTAGGGTCGCTGTAGGGTCGCTTGCAGGAGCGACTAAGTCGCCACCCAGCCGTCACCGTATTGTCACCTTATGCAGTTCCAGCAACGAGGGCACATATAAGGAGCCTATACTTCGCTTCATTCTGTAAGAAAACGAATGGAACAGACTTCTTTTGCAGCACATTTCCGCATAAATCAGCAGAACGAAGGTTTCAAACATAATTTTATTGAAATTATTGACCTCATGCTCGGTAACTTAGAATACATCAGATGATGGTGGGTTCTATAAATTCATTTTTTGACCTTCTGAATGGGTAGTACTATGGTCAGCGACCGAAGTGGAGCTAACCCATTAACCCATCAGTCAGCCTTT
>JAZUFY010000128.1:0-5824 GCA_045640925.1 Bacteroidales bacterium | reverse complement strand
AGTCCCTATCAGCGGGCACCCCACGGCCTCGATGATGGCCTGCAGAATGGGGTTGTCGGGCACACGCACCCCGATGGTCTTGTTCGGGTTCAGATAGTTTCGCGGCACCTCGTTGTTGGCATCCATCACAAAAGTGTAAGGTCCTGGCAGACATTGTTTCAAGAGTGCGAAAGTGTCCTTGTCCATGGGGCGGAGATACTCCGAAGCCATGCTGATGGAGCTGCAGAGCATTGAATATTTGGCCTTCTTGAGCGAAAAGCCCTTCAGTTGGGCGATAGTTTCGACCGAATGTTTGAACTCCATGCTGCACGCAAAGGCGTACAACGTGTCGGTGGGGAGCACCACGATGCCGCCGTTCGTAATCACGTCGGCCACGCGCCTCACCTCGCGCACATTCGGATTATTTGTATATATTTTACTAATCATTTGCGGGTGCAAAGGTACGACTTTTTTTTCAACAAACGAATAATTTGTGTCACAAAATTTTCTTTGCCTAAAAACTGCCGCCTCTGGGGTGCCAGTCTTAGGGTGCGGTGAGGTCGTGGTATGGTATGGGTAACGCCCATTTGCTTCCCATATAATTGCGACATGCTTCCGATATGCTTGCGATATGCTTCCGACCTATTATATCGCAATCATATCGCAAGCATGTCGGAAGCATATCGGAAGCATGTCGCAAGCAAGAGGAAGGAAAGGGGAGGAAAGAATATTTTTTTTGCGGCGATACAATAAAGTTTTCCTTTTCGAGTTTTATTTGTGAGTTGGCGGTGCTTTTGCTGCAAAAAGGTGCCGAGGCTCGGAATTGGTTTGGTTATGAAAAGATTTTTTATTGCTTTGATATTGGGCTCGATGATGCTTGCGGGCCCTTGGGCCGAGGCCCAGAATGTGAAGTTTGGCAAGTATTTCGAAAATGCCACGCTTCGCTGTGATTATTACCGTGTTGGCAATCGTCAGCACGACTCTGTCCGTATCGCGGCTTTTGCCAAGACGGGCATTTGGGCGGGCTCGCAGACGCAGTTGCTGGATCCTTTCGACAACGGCGATTACAGGGTGCTGTTGCTGGAGCCGGAGAGCGGCAAGGAGCTCTACAGCCGTGGCTACAACAGCCTTTTCCGCGAGTATCGGGACACCCCCCAGGGGCGCGATAGTGTGGCTTCGTTCGAGGAGGTGGTGCGCCTGCCGTGGCCGAAGAAGATGGTGGACATCTGTTTCCAGCACCGCGACAGCAATCAGCTGTATGTCACCCAGTTCGTTTATCGTTTCGACCCCAAGGAGGAGCTGCCGAAGATGCTGTTTGAGCGTAATGCTTTCAGGGATGGGGCCTCGATGAAGTTGCAGTATAAGGGCGACCCGCACAAGAAGATTGATGTGGTGATTGTGCCCGAGGGATATGGGCCTCAGGATTCGGTGAAGATGATGAAGGATCTGCAGCTTTTTTGCGAGTATACGCTTGGGCAGGAGCCTTTTGCGGGCCGACGTGACGATTTTAATGTGTGGGGTGTGCCTCTGTTTGGCGAGGAGAGCGGCATCACGGATCCCAACAAGGGTGTTTTTGTGAACAGTTTGGTGGGTTCGAGTTTCAACACCTTTGCTATCGACCGCTATTTGATGACGATGCGGCTGTTCAAGTTGCACGATGCCATAGGGAGTACCCCTTGCGACCATATCGTGATTATGGCCAATACGAAGACTTACGGTGGGGGTGCTATCTACAATTTTTATGCCATGAGTTCGCTCAACGAGATGGCTTACATGGTTTTGCCGCACGAGTTGGGGCACTCTATCGGAGGCCTTGCGGATGAATATGTGGACGAGGATATAAGTTATTCCGACCTTCACCCGAACACTTTTGAGCCTACGGAGCCGAATATCACCACGTTGGTGGATTTCGAGAAGAAGTGGAAGGATATGCTGCCTCAGGGCACGAGGGTCCCTACGCCAGACGATAAGTATGTGTACCCGGGCGAGAATGGGAAGCTGGGTGTGTTTGAGGGTGCAGGGTATCATTCCAAGGGGGTGTATAGGCCTGTAATGCATTGCATGATGAGGGATTATGCCCCGTTCTGCCCTGTGTGTGCAAAACGATTGAACGAGATTTTTGACCTTTTCACAAAATAATAAAAATCATTTCGCGTTATTAATAAATTATGCTGAAACGTCTGACATATTTGATCCTTGCTTTGGCCACGATACTGGTGTGTTCGTGCGCCAAGGAGCAGGTGTTTGTGTCGGACGATACGGCGATGCTTGATTTTTCGTGCGATACGATGGCTTTCGACACGGTTTTCACGCAGATGGGCACCACTACGAGGCAGTTCAAGGTGTACAACCACGGCCACGAAGGGGTGCGCATTTCGGAGGTGACTTTGCGGGGAGGCTATGGGTCGAGGTTCCGCCTGAATGTGGATGGCGATACTTCGATGGTGGCCCGCGATGTGGATATTGCTGCTGGCGACAGCATCTTTGTCTTTGTGCGAGCCAATATCAACCCCAACAGCAGCACCGAGCCTTTCCTTCTGGAGGATGCCGTGGAGTTTCGCATCTCGCCGACCAATGTGCAGCGTTTGCCCCTCACGGCTTACGGCAGGAATGCGGTGTACCATATTCCCACCGACACGCTGCATACTGCTGATGGTGAGTATCTTGTGGATATGTTTGGCAACCCGTATGCTTATAGTGTTATCGATTGCGACAATTGGAGGCATGATTTGCCGCATGTTATTGTGGGATATGCCGTTGTGGATTCACGACAGACGCTTCACCTGCAGGCAGGGGATGAGTTGTATTTTTGTGAGGATGCCGTGTTGTGGGTGTACGATAGTGCCACCCTCGATGTGCACGGATCGGCAGACAAGCCTGTGGTTTTCACCTCGGTGCGCCATGATGGGTGGTATGACTATTTGCCAGGGCAGTGGGGATTTGTGTGGCTCTCGGTTGGCAGCAAGGACAATGTGATGGATCATGCTGTGATAGAGAACGCATACGTGGGTATCTTGGCCGACAGTTGTGCCAGCAATAATCCGACCTTGGCCATCAGCAATGTCGATATTCACAACCACACCCTTGCTGGCATCTTGGGTCAGACGGCCCATATTGTGGGGAACAATTTGTTGGTCACCAATTGCGGAACTGCCACGGTGGCAATGCAGTATGGTGGCGAATACGATTTCAGGAATTGCACTTTTGCCGATTATTGGACGTATGAGAGCCGCACCTCGCCCAGTGTGTTCATCACCAATTATCGTGATTACGGCAATGTGCACTATGTGTGGCCGATGCAGGCATCGCTGACCGACTGTATTGTTTACGGCAATAGGGCGGAGGGGGAACTGTATGTGGACCTTGATGACCGTGCGACAGTTAAGACGGAGATTGTTCACAGCATTGTCCGTGGAGGCGATTGGGACGAAGACCCGCTTTTTGTGGACCCCTCGGAGGGCGACTATCACCTGCAAGAAGGTAGTCCCGCGATGGGAATTGGTTATAACTTTGAAAATTAGAGAGAAATGTTTGAATATATATCAGGAAAACTTGCTTCGGTAACTCCCGCCAACGCTGTGGTAGATTGTGGAGGTGTGGGCTATCTGTTGGAGATATCGCTCAACACTTTCAGCGCCATACAGACAAAAGAGCAGGTGTTGCTGTGGGTGCATGAGGTGATACGGGAGGATGCCCATTTGCTGTATGGTTTCTTCACGGCAAAGGAACGTGAGATGTTCCGCTTGTTGCTGGGGGTGAACGGAGTGGGGGCAGCCACGGCTCGTATGATGCTCTCATCGTTGTCGGTGGAGGAACTGACAGGTGCCATTGCTTCGCAGGATGCCAAGATGATACAGCGTGTGAAAGGTGTGGGGGCGAAAACGGCACAGAGAATCGTCCTCGAACTGCAAGACAAGGTTTCGGATATGGGTGTTGTCGCTTCCGCATCGGCGGCACCTGTGAGTCGCAATAAGGAGGAGGCGCTCAGCGCTTTGGTGATGCTGGGATTTCCCAAGGCGGCAGCCGAGAAGGTGCTGGGCCCTATGGACGGTACACTTACCGTTGAATCGCTTATCAAGGAGGCATTGAAGAAATTGTGATTAGAGAATTGTGCCATAAACAGCTTCGTTGTTTTTTGTTGTTGCTCATGACGACAATGGCTTTTGCCGTTCATGCGCAAACTCCTGCCAATATGAAGGATTCGGTTGCCTACGACCCTCAGTCGGGCACCTACACTAAGTTTGTCAAGGTGGGGGATATGATTGTGAGCCGTGAGTATATGACGTTTGAGGAGTATCAGAATTGGCAGATGGATCAGCTGATGAATAAGTACTGGAAGGAGAAGTCGGAGGTGGGTGACTCGGGAGCTGCCGATGGGGGCTTGCTGAGCAAGATTCCAGGTTTCAGCGAAATCAGCAAGAAGGTGGAAGGACTGCTGGCTATACCCGATATTAAGATTTCACCTTCGGGTAGCGCAGACCTCACTTTCCAGATTGTCAACAATTATCGAGATGACCCTGCTCTCGACGCTAACAAACGCAGTGTCACTACGTTCGACTTTGACGAGAACATCCAGGTGAGCATGAACGCCAAGATTGGCGACCTTTTCGATTTCGATATCAACTGGAACACCCAGGCCACATTCGATTTTGAGAACAAAATAAAACTCAAATACGAGGGCAAGGAGGACGACATCCTGCAATTGTTTGAGGCTGCAGACATCTCTTTCCCGCTCAACACCACCCTCATCCACGGTAGTCAGGAGTTGTTTGGTTTCCACACCAAGTTGAAGTTTGGCAAACTGACGGTGGATGCCGTGGTGTCGAAGAAGGAGACGAGCACCGAGAACATGCAGGTGCAGGGTGGAGCCACGACGCAGGAGTTCCAGATTCGAGCCGACGAATACGAGGAAAACCGCCACTATTTCATTGCGCAGTATTTTTACGACAACTATAACAAGGCCATGGCCACACTGCCTACGCCCAACACCAATATCAAGATTATTCGCATGGAGGTGTGGCGTACCAATGTGGGTGCGGCTGTTACCAATAACCGTAACATCTTGGCTGTTACCGACCTCGGCGAGAACCGCCCCAGCAGCGAGTATCTCGTAGGTGGTTATTCCGAGAAACCTTCGAACCGCAGCAACAACTTCTTCGACCTCATTGCCAGTGGTGCCATAAGGAGCATCAACAACGTCACCTCATATATGCAGGGGCTCGGATTTACGGCGGGTAGTGACTACGAGAAGGTTGAAAGTGCCCGTCTGCTCAACAGCAGCGAGTATACCTACAACGAGCAGTTGGGCTTCATCACCCTCAGTCAGCCGCTGAGTGCCGATCAGGTGCTGGCTGTGGCGTTCCAGTATCAGGTTGTCGGAGACACTGCTGTGTATCAGGTGGGCGAACTGACCACCGACGGTATCAACGACCCCAATACTTTGGTGGTGAAACTTATCAAGGGTACCAGTGTTGACACCCGCAGTCCGCTGTGGAAACTGATGATGAAGAATGTCTACTTCCTCAAAAGTACGCAGATAGGCCGTGAAAATTTCCGCCTTAATGTGCTGTACGAAAGTCGTGACGGAGGTGTGGGTATAGGCTATTTTACCGAAGGACCCAAGGAGGGCATACCCCTCATCGAACTGTTCGGCCTCGACCGCATGGACGCATCGCAGAACTACTACTATGCCGATGGTGTGTTTGACTGGTTCGACAGTGCTGCGTTCAAAGGAGGCATCATCCAGGCCACCACAGGACGAATCTTTTTCCCATACGTGGAGCCTTTCGGCAAGGATTTACGCGAGATATTGGGCAATGAGGAGTTTGCCAAACAGTATTGTTTC
>JAZUFY010000127.1:0-2484 GCA_045640925.1 Bacteroidales bacterium | reverse complement strand
TGGTTGGCAAAGAGACCTACACGGCGCAGGGTGTTGAGCAGCGAATTGCGGTCAACGGTGAGCTTGTTGGGGTTCTCTTTGGGAATGGCGGCCTCGTAGTTGGGATATTTGCCATCCACAAGGCGGCAGATGATATAGTAGTTGTCAAAAGTGAAGAAAGCGTTGGTGTTGTTGTACTCCACCGTGACCTCGTTCTCCTCTTTGCGCGAGCTGAGGATGTTCTTGAGCATCGTGACAGGCTTGCGGGGCATGATGAAGCTGGTGGGGGTGTCGTTGTTGATGCCGTTGTAGCGGAAACGTACCAGTTTGTGGGCATCGGTGGCAACAAAGGTGATGTTGTCGTTGTTGATTTCGCAGTAGATGCCGCTCATCTGCTGGCGCATCTCGTCGGTCGAGGCGGCGAAGGAGGTTTTGCTGATAGCGTTGACAAGGATGGAGCCGGCAAGGGTGATATTGGTCGTGTCCTTGGGTTCGGGCATGTTGGGGAAAGTCTCGGGGTTCTTGCCGGCGAGGCGGTATTTGCCTTCGCCCGAAGAGATGGTGATACCGAAATTGTTGTCGTCAACAGCAAAGGTCAGAGGCACGTCGTCGAGGTTCTTGAGGATGTCGAGCAGCAGTTTGGAAGGAACGGCAATATCGCTGAGTCCTTCAACGCGGCCGCTGTCGACTTCGACCTTCGCCACGAGGGTCGTTTCCATATCGGTGGCGCGGATTGTGAGGAAACCTTCGTCGAGATGGAAATGGAAACAGTTGATGATAGGCACGGTGTTATTGTTAGTGATGACACCGCTAAGGGCTTGAACTTGTTTGGATAACTGGATGCTGTTGATGATGAATTTCATATTCTTGATGCTTTTTTATCTATAAATTACAAAATGCAAAGTTACCACATATTTTTGACATGTAGGAACCGCCGAAGAAAATTTTTTCAACAAATTGTTGATAACTTAGTCGAGGGTGTAGCAGACCCCTTCGGGAAGCCCGTCCTTGGGGTGCCAGGTGCAGTAGGCGGCAGAGTATTTTTCGTCCAGGTACATAGTGCCGCTCACAGCCTCGCCATCGTAGAGGCGAGCATGGGTCTTGTAGATGCGTACACAGTTGTGTAACAGGATTGTCTGTTGATGTTCGTCAACATAATAGTAGTCCTTGCCGATAGAGTCGGGGGTGCTGAGTTCGATGATGTAGCCGAAGTCGATGTCGGTGATGCTTGTGCTTACGCCCGAGCATTGGCAGGATCCTCGCACGATGCCTTTAAATTCAAAGGTATCCTCACGTTTTTTGCATCCCGACACGAGGATCACGGCGGCGAGAGCCAGCAGAAGCACGGAATGACGTGTGGTAATAAATCTTTTCATAATTTATAGCATTATTTATACACTAACTCCGAAGTCGCGGAGGGCGGCATTGAGCGAAGTCTTTTTGTCGGTGGAGGGTTTGCGTTGGCCGATGATGAGGGCGCAGCTCACCTGGTAATCTCCCGCAGGGAAATGCTTGGTGTAGCTGCCAGGGATGACCACACTTCGGGCAGGCACGCGGCCTTTATACATGACCGGTTCGGGTTGGGTGACGTCGATAATGTGGGTGCTGGAGGTGATGACCGTGTTGGCTCCGAGCACCGCCTCTTCTTCAATAAGAGCCCCTTCGACCACAATACAACGGCTGCCGATAAAGCAATGGTCTTCAATGATTACTGGTGCGGCTTGTACGGGTTCGAGCACACCGCCGATACCCACACCACCGCTGAGGTGCACCCCTTTGCCAATTTGTGCACAGCTCCCCACGGTGGCCCAAGTGTCGACCATAGTGCCGCTGTCCACGTATGCCCCGATGTTCACATACGAAGGCATCATCACCACCCCAGGGGCGAGGTAGGCGCCATGGCGAGCCACAGCGTGAGGCACCACGCGAACCTGCTGCTGCTCATAGTTGTGCTTGAGGGGTATTTTGTCGTAAAATTCAAGTACTCCAGCCGTGTCTGTAGTCATCTTGTTGATGGGGAAATAAAGAATCACCGCTTTTTTGACCCATTCGTTGACGTGCCATACGCCGTCGGCCTTCTCGGCCACACGAAGTTCGCCACGGTCAAGACGGTCGACGACGGTGCGTATTGCCTGCTGAACCTCGCTGCTGTCCAACAAACTGCGGTCTTCCCATGCCTGTTCTATAATCGTTTTTTCATCCATAATGTTGCAAAATTCTTCGGGCGGAAAACTTTTCCACCTAAACAAAACTCATAACGCGGAAACCTACGGAATATTGTTTGCCCGAAAAATATTTTTGTCATAATCCCGACCTCCGTCGAAAGTAAGCCGAAAAGTATAAGTTTCTCCCAATATTCTCCCATCGTTATGGTATCGTTATCGTATCGTTATGGTATCGTTATGGTATCCTTATGGTATCCTGGATACGATAACGATACCATAACGATACCATAAGGATACGATAACGATAGGATAACGATGGGAGCATCAAGGGAGCAGCTTG
>JAZUFY010000126.1:0-27322 GCA_045640925.1 Bacteroidales bacterium | reverse complement strand
TCACAAGTTATGTCACAAGTCGTGTCACAAGTTAATGTGTCTGATATAGAGTTTGTTAAGGAACGTGTGTCTCAAATTGTGTCACAAGATAAGTCGTTGGATGTTGAACTATTGACAAAAACATATATTGCATTAAACACTCCAAAATCTCTAAAGGAATTATTACAACTATTCCAGCAAAGCAATCGCGGAAGGTACAAACGGATGTATATTGATGCCTTGATAGAATATGGATTGGTGAAAATGACTATTCCTGAAAAACCTAACAGTAGGAATCAAAAGTATATTCAAGTTATTGTCAAACAAGACTAATATAAGGTTTATTACCAGCAAGAAATGTAACTCAAACAACTATACAACAAAATGATTAATGCTTTATGGAACATGTAAAATCATGTCCCTAACGACATAAAAAACGCCACATTGCTGTGGCGTTTTTTTATTGTATGAGTTTGTCGCGGAGTTATGAGAGGGCGGCGATCTGTGCTTTGAGGGCTTCGATTTTGCTCTCTGCGTCGGCTTTCTTCTGACGCTCGACTGCGACGACTTTCTCGGGGGCACCGTTGACAAATTTCTCGTTGGAGAGTTTCTTCATAACACTGGCAAGGAAGCCTTCGGCATAGCGCATTTCCTCCTGGAGTTTCTGCAGCTCGGCCTCTTTGTCGATGTTTTGGCTGACGGGGACGAAGCATTCGGTGGTACCCACAAGGAAATTGAGGGCGCCTTCAACTTTGTCGGTCACAGCCTCGATGCGGCTAACGTTGGCAAGTTTGCGGATGATGCCGTGGAAAAGCGGATTGTTCTGGCCTTTGATGAAGAGTTCGAGAGCCTCCTTGGGCGAGAGGCCTTTGCTGTTGCGGAGGTTGCGTACTCCGGCGATGATTTCGCGGGCCTGCTCGAAGTCGGCCAAGGTGCGCTCGTCGTAGAAGACGCTGTGGGGCATGTGCTGCTGCATGATGCTGGCACCTTCGGGACGCTCGCGGAGGGTGTGCCAGATTTCTTCGGTGACAAAGGGCATGAAGGGATGCAGGATGCGCATGAGGCGGTCGAAGATGTCGAGGGTGGCCTGGAGGGTTTCGTTATCGATGGGGGTACCATAGGCGGGTTTGACCATTTCGAGGTACCACGAGCAGAAGTCGTCCCATACCAGTTTGTAGCTCTTCATGAGGGCTTCGCTGAGGCGGAAGTCGTCAAAGTCCTTCTCTATTTCCTCAAGCACACAAGCCATACGCATCTCCATCCACTGCACACTGGCGGCATTGTCGGCACTCTGTTGGAGCTCGTCGTTGGTTTCCCAACCCTTGACGAGACGAAGGGCGTTCCAAATCTTGTTGGAGAAATTGCGGCCTTGCTCGCAGATGCTCTCGTCGAAGGGGATATCGTTGCCTGCAGGGGCGGTGAGCAACATGCCCATACGGACACCATCGGCACCAAACTTGGTGATGAGCTCGATGGGGTCAGGACTGTTGCCGAGAGATTTGGACATCTTGCGACCCAGTTTGTCGCGCACGATGCCTGTGAAATAGACGTGCTTGAAGGGGACTTCGTGGCGGTATTCCTCGCCAGCCATAATCATGCGGGCAACCCAGAAGAAGATGATGTCGGGTGCGGTGATGAGGGTCTCGGTGGGATAGTAGTACTTGATTTCGTCGTTGTCGGGGTTGCGGATACCGTCGAAAAGGCTGATGGGCCAAAGCCAGCTGCTGAACCAGGTGTCGAGGACATCCTCGTCCTGACGAAGCTGGTCGGGGCTGGTGACTGCGGCGGGGTGCTGGCGGGAAGCCAGGGCGAAAGCCTCGTCACGAGTGGCAGCCACAACGGTCTCGGTGCGACCTTCGACCTCGTAATAGTAGGCGGGTATGCGCTGACCCCACCAAAGCTGACGACTGATGCACCAGTCTTTGATGTTTTCGAGCCAATGGCGGTATGTGTTCTTGAATTTGGCGGGATGGAACTGGATGGTATCGTCCTCAACCACTTCGAGGGCTTTCTTGGCCACATCGGTCATACGCATGAACCACTGGGCGCTGAGTTTGGGCTCTATGACGGCATCGGTGCGCTCGGAGTGTCCCACCTTGTTGGTATAATCCTCAATCTTCTCGATGAGGCCTGCCTCTTCAAGGTCTTTGACAATCTGTTTGCGGCAAGCGAAACGGTCCATACCGGCATACTGGGCACCTTTGTCGTTGAGGGTACCGTTGTCGTTGAAAATGTCGATGGTCTCAAGGCCGTATTTCATGCCGAGGTTGTAGTCGTTGATATCGTGGGCGGGAGTGATTTTGAGGGCACCCGTGCCGAACTCTCGGTCAACATATTCGTCCATGATGATTTGCACGCTGCGACCCACACCAGGAACCACGACACGACGGCCTTTGAGCTGGGTGTAGCGGGGGTCTTCGGGGTGGACACACACGGCGGTATCGCCAAGGATGGTCTCAGGACGGGTGGTTGCCACAACAATGTAGGCACCCTTCTCATCGTGTTTGATGCCGTTTTCTTCGGTGGAAGCAATGTCTTCTCCCTCAATATAATAGCGGAGGTAGAAGAGTTTGCCGTGGCTTTCTTTGTAGATAACCTCCTCATCACTTACAGCGGTAAGAGCCTTGGGATCCCAATTGACCATGCGGACACCACGATAGATGAGGCCCTTGTTGTAGAGGTCAACGAATACGCGGATAACGCTCTCATAGCGGATGTCGTCCATGGTGAAAGCGGTACGATCCCAGTCGCAAGAAGCGCCAAGTTTGCGCAACTGCTTGAGAATAATGCCGCCATGTTCTTCTTTCCACTCCCAAGCGTATTTCATAAACTCATCGCGGTCGAGGTCGCGTTTGTCGATACCACGCTCCTTGAGCATATTGACAACTTTTGCCTCGGTTGCAATAGAGGCATGGTCGGTGCCGGGTACCCAGCAGGCGTTGAAGCCGAGCATACGGGCACGGCGTACAAGGACATCCTGAATGGTGTTGTTGAGCATGTGGCCCATGTGCAGCACACCCGTTACATTGGGTGGCGGGATGACCACGGTGTAGGACTTGCGATGGTCGGGTTCGGAATGGAAGAGTTTCTTTTCCAGCCAGAAGGAGTACCATTTTTCCTCCACCACGCTGGGGTCATATTTCGGGGCAATATTCATATATAAGCAGTTACTGTTGTTGTTTTGTATTCCAATTCAAAGAATCCCGCGCGCTGTTGAAGGCACGGGATTCTTTTGTTTTATTTATCTGTGTTGAACTTAACGTTCTTTGGTCACACCTCCCAGGTGTCGCCAGAGTTGAGGAGGTCGTCGACACATTTGTATTTGCAGTTGGCCTTGACCTCGTCCATCTGATCTTCGTAAAGCTGGGTGTAGGAGGTCTTGGTGACGTTGCGGATGACACCGAGAGCCACGGGGAGGTCGCCGTGCATACGGGCAAGCATCATGTGGATGCCGGTATCCTCGGTGGTCTCGTCGTGAATCATGATATCGTCGATGGTGATGCCGTTTTCGCCGATGGTGACAGCCTCGAGGCAGCGACCGTTGAAGCGGATACCGCGGTTCTTCTCCTTACCGAAAATCATGGGTTTGCCATGTTCGAGGACGATAGTGCGGTCGTCACGGACAGCGCGGTCGGTGATGGCGGCGTGAGTCTTATCGTTGAAAATCATGCAGTTTTGCAATACTTCAACAACGCTGGTGCCATCATGCTTGGCGGCACGCTCCATAATGTCGGTAGTGAGCGTGGGGACGCAGTCGAGGGCACGGGCGAAGAAAGTGCCTTGGGCACCCATGACCAACTCGCCAGGATTGAAGGGATAGTCGATGGTGCCGAAGGGAGAGGTCTTGGTAATCTGACCGAACTTGGTAGTGGGGCTGTACTGGCCCTTGGTCAAACCGTAAATCTCGTTGTTGAAAATGGTGATGTTGAGGTCCTGATTACGACGGACGGCGTGGATGAGGTGGTTGCCGCCGATAGCCATAGAGTCGCCATCGCCCATGTTGACCCAGACGCTCAGCTCGGGATTGGCCAGCTTGACGCCAGTGGCGATAGCGCAGGCACGACCGTGGATGCTGTGGAAACCGTAAGTGTCGACATAATAAGGAATACGCGAGGAGCATCCGATGCCGGAGACCATGCAGATATTCTCTTTCTTATGACCGGTCTTGGGGAAGGTGTTCAACAGAGAGGAGAGGATGGCGTGGTCGCCGCAACCGGGGCACCATTTCACCATCTGGTCGCTGGTAAAATCAGCTTTTGTATATTCTTTGTCCGCTTTGGGAACGAAATGTCTTGCCATGGTTTATTCTCCTAAAATTTTGGTGAAACAATCCTTTAACTCGCCAACCTCGAAAGGCAGACCCATGATTTTGTTGTACTGGTGCATGGGGCATTCGGGGAATTTGGTGCGCAGATAACCTGCGAACTGGCCGTTGTTGAGCTCGCAGACAACAATCTTCTTGTATTTACGAAGGATGTCTCCGGTATTCTTAGGCAGCGGGCAGATATAATTGAAGTGGGTGTAAGCCACTTTCTTGCCTTCGCGGTTGAGTTCCTCGACTGCGAGGGTGAGAGCGCCAGAGGTGCCGCCCCAACCCACCACGAGGAGGTCGCCGTCGGGATTGCCCGTGACTTCCTGGTCGGGGATATAGTTGGCCACACGGTCGACTTTCTCCTGACGGTTCTTGGTCATGAGGGCGTGGTTCTCGGGATCGGTGCTGAGAGGGCCGTCGGGGCATTTCTCAAGACCACCGACACGATGACGCAGGCCTTCCATGCCAGGCAAAGCCCATTCGCGAGCGAAAGTCTCGGGGTCGCGACGGAAAGGACGATAGTCGGGATCGTTGGGTTTGGCCAGACGCGGAGTGATGCTGGGGAGGTCGGCCACTTTGGGGATGCGGAACAGCTGGGAACCGTTGCCGAGATAGCCGTCGGTGAGCAGGATGACGGGGGTCATGTGCTCGAGAGCCAGCTTGGCGGCAGTATAGGCCCAGTAGAAGCAGTTGGCGCTGCTGGAGGCTGCCACGACAATGAGGGGAGCCTCGCCGTTGCGGCCGTAGAGAGCCTGGTTGAGGTCGCTCTGCTCGGTCTTGGTGGGCAGACCTGTGGAGGGGCCGCCACGCTGAACGTCGACCACGACCAAGGGGAGCTCGGTCATCACGGCCAAGCCGAGGGCTTCGCTCTTGAGCGAGAGTCCGGGGCCGGAGGTGCTGGTGCAAGCCAGAGCACCCGCATAGCTGGCACCGATGGCAGAGCAGATGCCGGCGATTTCGTCTTCAGCCTGGAACACGCGGGCACCCAAGCCTTTATGTTTGGACAATTCGACCATCACATCTGTTGCGGGAGTGATGGGGTAGCTGCCGAGGAAGAGACGGCGGCCGGAACGCTCGCTGGCGGCCAAAAGACCCCAAGCGGTGGCCACGTTGCCGGTGATGTTGCGGTAACGGCCCTTGGGCATTTCGGCGTGAGCCACCTCGAAGATATGTCCGTGGACAACTTCGAGTTTGTCGGCGTATTCGTAGCCTTCGGTGAGAACGGCCTTGTTGAGTTTGACCACATCGGGCTTCTTGGCGAATTTGCGCTCAAGATAGGCGAAAGTCTGGTCGAGGGTCTTGTGGGTCATATAGAAGATGATGCCGAGGGCAAACATGTTGCGGCACTTGTCGGCAGTCTTCTTGTCGGCACCCTGCTCCTGGCCGATGCGGGCGGTGAAGGAGGTGACGGGGGCCTTGACGATGGTGTATTCGCGCTCGAGTTCGTCGGTGAAGGGGTTGTCCTTGTAGCCGGCTTTCTCCATGGCCTCATCGGTGAAGGTGTCGATATCGACTATGACTGTGGCACCTTTCTTGGCCCACTTCAAGTTGGACTTGAAGGAAGCGGGGTTCATAGCGACGAGGATGTCGCATTTGTCGCCAGAGCTATAGATGTGGTTTCCAACATGGACCTGATAACCGGACACACCCGCGATGGTGTTGTGCGGAGCACGGATTTCGGCGGGATAGTCGGGGAAGGTGGCGATATCGTTTCCTGTCAGTGCAGAAGCATCCGAAAACAAAGTTCCAGACAACTGCATACCGTCGCCGGAATCACCGGCAAAACGGACGACGAGGTCGTCTTTGTTAACTATCTGATTGTTTGACATTTTAATATATTTTTTAGTTTTTTTTACAACATAAGTTGGAATTGCAAAGTTACGAATTAAATTCAACAAAACAAAATTTATTAATAAAAGATAATACCAAAAGCCTGTTGATAAAATCACAAAGCACTAAATGGCAAATACTTGCAAAAGAACAAATGATTTCGTCCTGCGAAATTCGAAAGCAGGGAAAAAACAGGGAAATCGAGCACCATTCACACGAGGATCGGAAGTCGCCTTAGCTTCGCCAAAAGTTCGTTTCCACGAGCAAACCTACAGCAAACCTATTGTAATGATTAAAAAATAAGTTGAAACGATGACAATTCTTGATTTCCAAATCCACGATACTCCATAAAAAAATGATTAGCCCCACCCTACCGTTTTAAGCTTCCTCCAAATGACCCAAATTTGACCAAGGTGTGACCTTGGTATGACCTAGGACTAACCTTGGCGTTATACCAAGGTCATACCTAGGTCATACCTAGGTCAGTCCTTGGTCATACCTAGGTCACTTGGTATTGTCTTGGACTTTTCTTGAACCCCTCCTATTCGAGAATTGGGTGAAAACTTTTCTATGCAATTCCGTTTCTTTCCGATGATTAGTGCTGATAACAAGCAAAGCCAATCATATCAATTTTTTATAATCACCACTAAAGCAATCATAAAGCCAAGGAATCAAGGCTTCAAAAATAAGGGTGAAAATATTTTTATATAAATTAATCATTAATCTCATTTTTTTTCGTATCTTTGCATTTACATTTTTTCGAACGTAAAAAAACAACAATTTAAAGATTAACAATTTAGATTTATCTATATGCGCAAAGTTCTTTTTCTTGCAATGATTCTTGTTTCGCTTTCGGCCTCGGCACAGACGGTGCGGCTGTCAGCGGAGAGAAAATGTGACGCCGTGAATCAGGTAAAACTGATGAAAATTCGGCAGGGCAAAACGTCCGAGCCGATGGTGAGCCTGTTGGCCAAAGTGGCCAAGAGTTTCGATGCCGATCGTTTCCGCTCGGAAGGCATCGTGGTGGGTGCCCAGGCGGGCGACATAGTCACCCTGCGGGTGCCGATTGAGAAGATGGACTTTGTGGACAACAGCGCCGACGTATTGTTCTACAGCCTTTCGGAAGGCATCATCCGCCCCACGATGAACAACACCCGTTTCGACACCCGCACCGACAGCGTGCAGGCAGGCCTCGGGCTCCCGCAGGCCTACAACGGCGAGGGGGTGATTATCGGCATCACCGACTGGGGTTTCGACTACACCCACCCCAATTTCAACAACAAGGGCGACGACAACCACCGTGTGCTGCGCGCATGGGACCAGTTCAAACTTTCGGGCCCCGCCCCTGCCGGCTTCACCTACGGCACCGAGCACTCGACCCGCGAGGCGCTGCTGGAAGCCCAATGCGACACCTCGGGCCTGTACGGCTACGCCACCCACGGATCGCATGTGGCGGGCATTAGTGCTGGACGCGGCATCAATGGCCGCAATGTGGGTCAGGCCCCTTACGCCAACTTGCTCTTCGCCTCGTTCCGCCTCGACCTCGCCTCGTGGCTCGACGCTGTGGAATGGATGAAGAATGTGGCCAAGGAGGAGGGCAAACGTTTGGTAATCAACAACAGCTGGGGCATGTATACCCTCGGCCCCATAGACGGCACCTCGCTGGCCAGCCAGGCCATCAACAACTATTCCGACAGCGGCGTGGTGTTCGTGACCAGCGCGGGCAACTGCGGCGACGACCGTTTCCACTTCAGCTGGAATTTCCACCGCTATGAGGACAACACCATTGACACCATACGCACCGTGGCCGAATACTACGGTTCGGATGAGATAGGCCAGGCCCTCGTATTCTGGGGCGAGCCTGGCAAGGCTTTCGACATGACCTTCTCAATGGTTCGCAACGGCGAGGCCACCCCGTTCAGATGGGTACACACCTCCGAGGGCGACTTTTATTTGGACAGCGCCCTCGTGGCAGGCACCGACACCCTGCCGTTCAACATCACCGTGGAGCAGTCGCACCCCCTCAATGGCCGCCCGCATGTGCTGCTCAATGTTTCGAAGAACAGATTTTACCAGATACACATCGCCTTCACCGCCGAATCAGGCACCGTCCACGCCTGGAACATCTGCAACCTGGAAAACGGTGCCGGCAACATGGGCACATCCTTCGTCACCAAGAGCAACATGGGATATGTCACGGGCAACAATGATTGCGGAATAGGCGAACCCGCCTGTGCCGAGAGCTGCATCGCGGTGGCCGCCCACACTGCCGATGTGCGCAAGAACGACACGACCGTCACCCTGGGTTATATTGCCGATTTCTCGAGTCACGGTCCCATCATCGACGGTCGCCAAAAACCCGATGTGTCCGCCCCTGGCGTCAACGTGATTTCATCCATCAGTTCCTTTTCCGATGAATCCTATCCCGCCTCGATGACCTACAATTACGAAGGCCGCAAATACATCTGGTCGAAAATGTCGGGCACCTCGATGTCGGGTCCCGCAGTGACGGGCATCGTGGCCCTGATGCTTCAGGCCAACCCCAACCTCTCTGCCCAGCAGGTGCGCGACATTCTCCGCACCACCGCCCGCAACGACGACATCACCGGCCCGCTGCACGCCCGCGACAGTTTCAGCTATGTCTGGGGCTGGGGCAAAGTCGACGCTTTGGCCGCAGTAAATGCCGCCATCGCCCGCCTCGACATCCACGATTTGAACGAAGACTTTTTTGCCAAATCGCTCCAAGTCTATCCCAATCCCGCCCAAGACCTCGTCACCGTGATGACTGGCCGCGAAACTCCCGAAACGGTGGTTGTCTATTCCATGGAAGGCCGCATTATGATGCAGCAGGAGGTGACACTGGAAGGCCAGATAGACATCTCGGCGCTGCCTCACGGCATATACATCGTCAGATGTGGTGCCCGAACCTCGAAACTGATTCATTGAATTGTGAAAAGTGAATCGTGAAAAGTGAAAAGTGAATTGGAATTCTAAACTCTAAACTGAATACCGCCCGTGCTTAAACTATTTCGGAAAGACGTCTTCATGCAGGCCTTTATCATCATCCTATTGGCCGCAGCATTGTGGTGGAGATCGTTTGCCAACCAGACAGCCATTCCCACCCAGGGGGGAGGCTATGTGTACTACATTTTGGCGGGATGGCTGCCGCCCATCGTGGCCACCATCCTCGGCTTTGTGCTCATGCTGCTCGAAGGTTTCCTGCTGAACATGCAACTATACAAGAACAAGCTGATCAATCAGAACACGCTGATGCCGATGCTGTTTTATGTAGTTGTCATGAGCCTCACCACTAACCAGCTCACCCTCACCCCTATCCTGATCGGCAATCTTTTCGTAATCACCTGCATCGACAGTTTGATGCTCACCAGCACATACCTTTCACTCCCCATAAGCAAAACATTCGGTGCGGCGGCCAGCATAGCCATGGCCACCATCTTTTGTCCCGCCATGGCGGCATTCCTCATACCCCTCATCATCAATATCTTCAACCTGAGCCTCTATGGTTGGCGCGACCTCACGATGATAGTGTTAGGTCTGCTGGCGCCCTACCTGTTGGTTGAGACCTTCTACTTCCTCGACGATGTGATGTTTTATCAAAACTACCTGTTTGTGTACGACATAACGAACATCAACATCGTTTTTCACGGCACCTTCTATCAATGGATCGGCAGCCTTTTGTTTGCCCTGCTCGTGGTGATAGGACTGATAGCCACTGTGGCCGTGAGTCAAACCAAAGGCATCAACTTTAAAAAGAACACCTCGACATTGTTGATATTCTTCATCGGCAGCATATGGTATTTGGGCTACACACAGGTGGTGCCCATGACCTCGCAGTGTTTCGCTGTGCCCATGGCCTTTGCCACCACACAGCTGTTTTATGAGAAGAAACGCAATGAAACAATTTGGAGCATACTGCTATTGTTAATCTTCGTCGCGGCTTTTGCCTGGAATATCATGTACCCCTAAACTAACTAAGATGCTTTTGTCACAATATACACCTGATTTGATTGAATGCGGATGCGATGAAGCCGGACGTGGATGTTTGGCAGGTGCCGTGTTTGCAGGTGCCGTGATTTTGCCAAAAGATTACCACAACGACCGCCTCAACGATTCGAAGCAGCTCACCGAGCGGCAACGCTACCAACTGCGCGAGGAAATTGAGCACGACGCACTGGCTTGGGCGGTGGCATCGGTTTCAGCAGAAGAGATCGACAAGACCAACATCCTACGGGCTGCAATACATGCCATGAACCTGGCCGTACAACAATTGTCTGTCACACCCGAGTTGCTGCTCATCGACGGCAACAGATTCTACAACGAAGGCTTTATCAATTATTGCACAGTTGTCAAAGGTGACGGGAAATATATGTCGATAGCCGCAGCTTCAATTCTCGCCAAGACCTATCGTGACGACTATATGATGCAACTTCACCAACAATACCCACAATACGGTTGGAACCAAAACAAAGGCTACCCCACCGCAATACACTATGCCGCACTCTCGGAATATGGCCCTACGCCTGTGCACCGCAAAACATTCAAACTTTCAAAAGAGAAAAACAGCAAATAATAGTGGCACTCTTCGACATCATAAAAGAACAACGCCGTACACGGCTGCTGCAAGAGATTTCGACCTTGCCGCACAAAAAATGTCTCAAGAACCTTGACGACATTCGATCTGCCGGCATCATCGTTCACGGTCTTACTGACGAAGAACGTGTCACCATGACCCAATTCGAACAACTCCTCGATCGTCGCAATATCAAAATCGGAAAAATCGAACTCAATGACAACGAAGAAACAATTTTGGACAACGACGGCATACCCAAAGCAGAATTCATCCATCATTTCATCACACAGCACTACGACATACTTATCGACACAACCACCGAAAACGACTTCTTCGGACTTTACATCACACTAAACAGCAGAACGTCCTTGCGTGTCGCATATTCCGATATGACACAAAAATTGAGTCTTATTTCACAAAACACCTACGACCTCTTCATCCAAGGATCGGGCCCACGTCAGCTGGTTCCTTATCTCACAGGATTGTTGACCGTATTATCACAAATCAGAAAATAAACGCATAACAATATTACATTATGAAAAATCCATTTCTCGGTACAGGTGTGGCATTGATAACACCATTCAGGAAACAAGAGACCATCGACTTCAGTAAATTGGAAAGCCTCATCAACAATGTTGTCAACAATGGTGTGGATTACGTTGTAGCCCTCGGCACCACCAGCGAAGCGGCCACCATGACCGAAACAGAGCGTCATGCCCTGCAAGACTTCATCGTGGAAACTGTGGGCGGTCGTTGCCCCATCATGCTCGGCTTGGGCGGCAACAACACTCTGGCTATCACCGACACTATTGCCAACACCAACTTCGACGGCATCAGCGGCATACTGTCCGTGGCACCTTATTACAACAAACCCAACCAAAGAGGTTTGGCACAACATTTCAAGCAGATTTCCGAAGTTTCGCCCGTTCCCGTGGTCATTTACAATGTCCCTGGCCGCACAGGAGTGAACATCGCCGCCGACACCACCTTGCAGCTTGCCGAAGAATGCCCCAACATCATCGGCATCAAAGAGGCCTCTGGCAATATTGCCCAAGTGATGCAGATTCTCCGCAACAAGCCAGAGAAATTCATCGTCATCTCGGGCGATGACTCTCTCACCTACCCCATGCTCACCCTGGGTGCCTCCGGCGTCATCTCCGTTATTGCCAATGCACTGCCAAAAGAGATGTCGTCAATGGTCAAATACGCCATGAAGGGCGATTTGAAGAAAGCACTACCGCTTCACTACAAAATGCTCCCGCTCATGAATGCCATCTTCGAGGAAGGCAACCCTGCCGGTATCAAGGCTCTCGTCGAAATCGAAGGTTATGCCAACAATGTGCTGCGTATGCCGTTGGTGAAGGTGAGCAAACCTCTCTACAACAAGATTTCTTCACTCTATGACGAATTTAACGCATAAAGCCCAGGATACTTTCGCCCACGACGTCTTTGCCACCTCCACAACAGGTGTCGAGATTGAGATGGTGGAACCCGACTATGCCCGCTGCTCACTGATGCTGATGCCGCATCATCGCAACGCCATGGGGGCCGTGATGGGCGGCGTGATATTCACGTTGGCCGATTTGGCCTTTGCCGCTGCCGCAAACAGTGGCTGCCTACAAAACGACGACCCTCTTGCTTGGGTTTCGCTCGGAAGCAATATACAGTATCTTTCACAACCCAAAAGCAACAAACTCATTGCCGAAACGCAATGTATAAAACGAGGCCGCACCACTTGTCTCTTCACCATCACCATTCACGACGAACTAAACAACACCATCGCCCTCATAACCACATCAGGCATGAAAACGAACTAAACATGACTATCACCGAACTACAACAACCCATTCAAAACGAGTACGCCCAATTCTGCGAAATGTACGATAAGTACCTCCGTAGTGAAAGCCAGCTGCTTAACGATGTGAACCAATATCTGGCTTTGAAGCCAGGAAAACGTCTTCGCCCTTTGTTAGTGCTTCTGTCTGCCAAAGCATGTCAAACCATCCACCACAAACACATCATGCTCGCTCTGACGGTGGAGACACTTCACAACGCCACATTGATGCACGACGATGTGGTTGACGAATCCAATAGTCGCCGAGGTCAAGACTCTGTGCGGCACAGATGGAGCAATCAGGTTGCCGTACTTTGTGGCGACTACTACCTTTCCAAGGTGATGGATTTACTTCGAACGATTTCAGACAAACAATCGGCCAATATTATCAACAATACGGTGTCCGCCATGTGTGTCGGCGAATTGGAGCAATTCTCTGCCGACAAAGAACACCAACCTTCTGTCGAAACCTACATCAACATTATTGGAAAAAAGACCGCCTCGTTGATGGCTGCCTGCTGTGAATTGGGGGCACGCAACTTTGATAATCCCGAAGACCACACATTAGAACAAGCCTTACACGATTTCGGCTATCATTACGGCATAGTATTTCAGATTCACGACGACCTAAACGACATGAACAATATCCACGATATCGGCCTTCCCGACAACACGCTGATACAGCAATTACTCGACACGCACACACAACTGGCTCGCAGGGCTTTGGCAGTATTGCCCGAATCAAAAGCAAAAACAGCACTGCTCTCACTTTTGCTCCCCGATGCACCCCAACCTGTGTTATAAAAATTAATATTGATACAATAAATAATATATAAAACGAACTAAATAATAAATTAAATAACAACAAACATGAAAAAGTTCATTCTCTCTTTGGTTTGTATGACCATCGCTGGTTTCGCACTGGCTCAGAACGCACAACTGCCTCAGAACATCACCATCAAAGCTCTTGACGGCACTTCGGTACAGACTTCTGCCATTCAAAACGATGGCAAGCCCATGATTATCAGTTTTTGGGCAACATGGTGCAAACCCTGCAACCGTGAACTCAACACCATCAAGGAAGTCTATGAAGAGTGGCAGGCCGAGACAGGTGTGAAACTTGTGGCCATCTCTATCGACGACGCTCGTAGCGCCAATCGTGTCAAACCCCATGTCGATGGCAATGACTGGGAATACGAAGTATACATCGACCAGAACCAGGATTTCAAACGTGCCATGAACGTGGTCAATGTGCCCCATACTTTCGTCGTGAACGGCAAAGGCGAGATAGTTTGGCAGCATACCTCCTTTGTGGAAGGTAGCGAAGATGAACTCCTCGAAGTCGTCAAACAGGCAGCCGCAGCCACTGAAGAATAATATTTGTAAGATAGTGAACTGTGAAAAATGAATTGTGAAAAGTAGGCTTCCGCTGTCATATCACATTTCACTTATCACATTTCACAACCAATACGTATATCAATGAAAAGAATAGTTCCTATCATCATTGCTCTTTTGTGCACCGCTACGGCTGGTGCACAAGGCATTATGGGAGGTCATGTTACTGGCAATGTCCAACTCGATGGTCAAATATCTCATGCCGATAGTGTTATCGGAGCCGAGAATGTAGCCGAGCACCTCCTCACCAATGCCCGTGCCGACATTCTTTATACCAACGGAGGTTTTTCCGCAGGTTTGAGATTTGAGTCCTACTTGAACCCTATGCTCGGTTTCAACAACGAATACAAAGGTGCCGGCATCGCCAACTATTTCGTCAGCTACCAAAGCGAACGTATCAGCGTCACGGCTGGCAATTTCTACGAACAATTCGGCAGCGGCATGATACTCCGCGCCTACGAAGACCGCTATCTGGGCATGGACAACGCCCTCAGAGGTTTGAGCATTGTTGGCCGCCCCATCAACGGCATCACCATCAAAGGCGTTATCGGCAAACAACGCAAATACTGGGATTATGGCGACGGCCTCGTGCGCGGTATTGATGGCGAATTCAACCTCAACAGCCTCATCAAACCCATGGCCGAAAGCAAACTGCGTGTCACCTTGGGTGGCGGTTTTGTCAGCAAATATGAAGCCGCTGAAACATTCTCGCCCACCGACCATCCTGGTTACAAACTCAATTTCCCCACCAATGTGGGTGCCGGTTCGGTGCGCATGGATTTAGGCTACGGCGGTTTTGCCTTCCAGGCCGAATATGCACGCAAAGGTCAAGACCCCTGCATCATGAACAACTACATCTTCCGCGAAGGTGAAGCCCTGATGCTCAATGCCACCTACTCGCAAAAAGGTTTCAGCGCCAACATCCAAGCCAAACGTGTCGACAACATGTGCTTCAAATCGGTTCGTAGCGAATCAGGCGATATGCTCTTTATCAATTACATCCCTGCCATCAACAAGCAGCACACCTACGCCTTCCTCAGCATGTATCCCTACGCCACACAAACCACTGGCGAGATGGGACTGCAAGGCGATGTGATGTACAAAATTAAGAAAGGCACCGCCCTCGGCGGCAAATACGGCACCGACATCCATATCAACTCCTCTATCATCACTGGCATCGACACCACCTGTGTAGGCGGTGCCGGCACACTTGGCTACACCTCCCAATGGTTCAAGACCGGCGAACTGTACTATGGTGATGCCACTATCGAAATAGCCAAAAAACTCAGTTCGGCAGTAAAACTCACAGCCACTTACGGCTATCAGGTTTTCAACCCCGAGGTCGATGGCCACATTGGTTCTCTGCACCACAACAACATCATTGTTGGCGACCTCACTTGGAAAGTCAACAAAAAGAACGTACTGCGCTTCGAAGTCGAATGGTTGGGAAGCGACAGCAAATACGGCGAGGTGTTCATCTCTCAAACAGGATCCCCTGTCGAAAACCACGACCGTCGTTGCGGCGACTGGATCATGGGATTGGTCGAATACAACTTCACCAGCAACTGGTTCCTCTCCATCAGCGACCAGTATCCCTACCAGGACGGCATCGGCAACTACTACAACATCAGCGTAGGCTACAACCACGGTGCCACCCGTCTTCAACTCGGTTACGGCAAACAGCGCGAAGGCCTCCTCTGCATCGGCGGTGTATGCCGTCAGGTTCCTGCCAGCAACGGCCTCACCTTCAGCCTCACAACAAGTTTCTAACGTTTTAGTGAAATCAATTCAACTTTATCAATTATGAAACGCACATTATTATTAATATGTTCCCTTATCGCCCTCGCTTTCGTTTCGTGCGACAAAATCGACGAGAGCGAATACCTCATTTTCTCTGGAGCCTCTGGCGAGTGGTACTCCACCGATGTCGACATTCCTGCCGTCCAATGCGCCTTTATTGAAAAATATACCGGTGTGAGATGCAAAAACTGCCCCACTGCTGACAAAGTGCTCCACGCCGCCGCAGAAAAATACGGCGACCGTGTAGCCATAGCAGCCATCCACTGCACCTCCTTTGCCAATCCCATCACCAACCAAGACCCCGATCTGCGCACCGAGGACGGTGCTGTCTGGCAAGAATACTTTCTCGGAGGCAACCCCGCCCTGCCCTCCGCCTTGGTCAGCCGCACCAAATACAACAACAGCCTCGCCTTCACCCCCACAGCCAATTTTGACGACCGTATCGACAACATCCTCAACCAAACGCCCCAAGTGGCCATGTCGATGAACTCGGGCATTGAAGAGAGCGGCGAATTTTTTACCGAAGTATACGTGGAGCGTCTTGCCGAGAGTGCTCAAAATCTCACTTTGACCGTTCTTCTCATCGAGGACGACATCCATACCACGCAAGTCGACGGCAGCGAGCAGATTTCCGACTATCAGCAGAACCACGTCTTGCGCGACATCATCACCGACCCTTGGGGCATTGATGTCGAACTTCCCTCAAACAAAGGCTTTGTCCGCCTCACCTTCTCTTTGCCCGAAGCATGCAATGCCGACAATTGTCACCTTATCGCTTTTGTTTCCAACAAAGACAGCCGAGAGATTCTGAACACCACCCAGTGCAAACTCAAATAGTTCGATGAACAAACGCATCTTAGGTCTTGCACTGCCCAACATTATCACCAATATCACCGTGCCCCTTCTGGGCATGGTGGATATGGCGATAGTGGGGCACCTCAGTGCCGACCACATAGGTGCCATAGCCATCGGGGCACAAATCTTCAACCTCATCTATTGGAATTTCGGATTCCTCCGCATGGGCACAAGCGGCTTCACCGCCCAAGCCTACGGCGCCCGAAACATGGACGAGGCTGTGCGTATTTTCATCCGAGCCATCACCATAGCCTTTGCCGTGGCCTTACTGCTGTTGATTCTTCAATGGCCCATCAGCCGACTTTCGCTCCTGATATTCCAAATCGATCACGGCAGCAACGTCATCCGCCTGGCCTTGGCCTATTTCTTTGTGCGTATATGGGCCGCACCGGCCACACTGGGGCTCTACGCCGTGAAAGGATGGTTCATCGGTATGCAGAACTCTCGCCTGCCCATGTGGATAGCCATCTTCCTCAACATCGTCAACATTGTTTGCAGCCTCATCTTTGTCCTGGTGTTCCATTGGGGCATCCGTGGCGTGGCCTTGGGCACAGTCATCGCCCAATACAGCGGCTTTGCCGTGGGAATGTTCTTTCTTGTGAAAAACTACGGCCACCTCTTCCGCAACTATGCCCACAACGGAACCTCCAACGTGGGCCCGTTCCCCATTTTGCGGTCGGCTTTGCAATGGTCACAGATGCGCCGCTTCTTCAAAGTCAACGGCGACATCTTCCTCCGCACCGTGTGCCTCGCCACCGTGTTCACATTCATCACTGCCGCAGGTTGCCGCATAGGCTCCGACATCCTTGCCATCAACGCCCTGATCATGCAATTCTTCACCCTCTTCAGCTACATCATGGACGGCTTTGCCTACGCTGGCGAATCGCTCGTGGGCCGCTACATCGGTGCCCGCGACTCCCAGTCGCTCCACCTCTCCGTGCGGCTGCTCCTACGTTGGGGGCTCGCCCTCACACTCCTTTTCACCAGCCTCTATGCCCTTGGCGGCGAATGGTTCCTACGTCTCTTCAGCGACGACCCCAGCGTCATCCTTGGGGCCAACGACTATATGTTCTGGACCCTCATTATCCCCGTCTGCGGCTTTGCCGCATTCCTCTTCGACGGCATCTTTGTAGGCGCCACCGCCTCACGCACCATGCGCAACAGCATGTTCGTCGCCACCCTCGCCTTTTTCGCCGTCTACTACCTCGGCAAAACAATCATTGCTCAAGGAGCCACACCATCGGCTAACCAATGGAACAACATCCTTTGGTCGGCATTCATGGTCTACCTTACCCTTCGCGGACTGCTCCAAGCCCTCTACCTCAAAAAATCTGTCTACAACCAAGTATCAGACAAATAAAAATCAGCAACACCGAAACTCCGAACTTCAAAAAACTAAAAAACTCATAATTCTTAATTCATAATGAAAAAACTTCTCACCAATTCACTCTCGATTCTCATTCTTGCGTTCCTATTGCTTGGCAGTTTCAACGCCCATGCCGTCTATGTCGAGAAAATGCCCGTGGCCATGATACAGCCAAATGGCGACACGCTGCACTTTTTCGCCACCGGCGATGAATGCTACCACCGCTACCATGACGACAACAACTTCACCATCGTACAAAACCTTGACGGCTACTGGGTCTATGCCATGCCCGCAGCCGATGGCGGTGTCCAACCCTCGCCCTACCTTGTCGGCACCGTCGACCCCGCCACGGCAGGACTCACACCAGGCCTGCGAATCACCCGCGACCAATGGCTCGAACGTCGCCACGCCTGGGACATCCCCGAACAATATCGCGTAGCCCAACCCAAAACAAGTGACCGCAACCACGGCGACTACTGCAACCTGGTCATCTTCATCCGCTTCGCCGACGATGTCGACTACTCGCGATCCCTTTCCTCCATCGACAAAATGTTCTCCGACTCCTCAACCTACAAAAGCACCTCGGTCTACAACTTCTTCAAACGCGTCTCCTACAACCAACTTTTTGTCCGCACCTACTACGCCCCCACCCCCGACAGCAACACCATACGATCCTACCAGTCGCCCCATCCCCGAAGCTATTATATGCCCTATAGCAACCACAACCCCCAGGGCTACACCAACTACAGCGAGCGCACCGAACGTGAATTCGAACTGCTCGTAGGCGCCGTCAACTTTGTCAACGACTCCTTCCCCGTCCCCACCACCTACAACCTCGACAACGACGGCGACGGCTACATCGACAACGTCAACTTCGTCGTCAAAGGCACCTACACCGGCTGGAGCGACCTCCTTTGGCCCCACAAGTGGAACCTCTACGGCCACAACGTCGCCATCAACGGCAAACAAGTCAACACCTTCAACTTCGCCCTCGAAGGAGCCGGCGCCGACTATTTCGGCACCAGTACCTTCTGCCACGAGATGTTCCACTCCCTCGGTGCCCCCGACCTCTACCGCTACAACGAAGGCACCGAAGTGGCTCCCGTCGGCGCCTGGGACCTCATGGCCAACAACTCCAAACCGCCACAGCACATGAGCGCCTACATGAAATACAAATACGGCAACTGGATCGACAGCATCCCCATCATCACCACCCCCGGCACCTACACCCTTCACTCCGTCGGCGACAGCGTCCCCGGCACCATGGCCTACCTCTTCCCCTCTGCCAGCCCCGACCAGTTCTACCTCGTCGAATACCGCGACAACACCGAAATCTTCGAAACCACACTCCCAGGCCGCGGTCTGCTCATCTCCCGCATCGACACCCGCTTCGACGGCAACGCCGACTGGAACGGCCGCAACAACTTCGACGAAGTATGGATCTTCCGTCCCAATTCCAACAACAACATGGAGTCCGGTATGCTCGCCGAAGCCTACTTCGCCCCCAGCCGCCACCGCACAAGCTTCTCACCCTCCACCAGCTACTACCCCTACCTCACCGACGGATCTCGCGACCTCTCCTTCGCCATCTCCAACATTACCACCCCTGGCAACACCATCACCTTCACCTACACCAACCGCACCATGCCCGCCGACCTCAAACTCGTCCGCGCCACCACCGCCACAGCACAACTGCAATGGCTCGGCATCGGCATGGCCTACCGCGTCAGCTATCGCCCCCTCAACAGCAACGAAGCCTTCAAACACAAACTCGTCCACAGCCGACAAGTCACCCTCACCGACCTCGAACCCAACTCCGAATACGAATGGACTGTCCGCGCCCTCTACGACCTCATCGACAACGACACCTACGCCGACAGCTCACAGCTGCCCACTCTCGCCACCTTCCACACCGAACTCTGCAACAACCCCGAGACCTACGAAATAGGCGATGAAGACAACAACAACACCCACACTGGCATACCCTTCGTCAGCAACAAAAAATACAACTACTCGCAACAAATCTTCAATGCCGACGAACTCGGCGGCCCCAAAACCATCAGCACCCTATCCCTCGGCTACGCCCACACCACCGACCTCTCCCGATCCAACTGCACCATCTACATGGCCAACACCTCCATCAGCGAGTTCAACGACAGCATCAAAATCATCCCCTTCAGCCAACTCACCAAAGTCTACGAAGGCCCTCTGAACTTCACCCTCGGCTGGAACGAAATAGTCCTCAACACCCCCTTCTACTACAACGGCACCGACAACCTCGTCATTGCCATCGACGACAACTCCGGCACCATCACCAACCCTGGCAACCGTTTCTACGACCATAACACACGCAAACGCCTCGCCATCAACTACTCCTCCACCGACAAGAACCCCGACCCTATAGACGACGACACCATCGTCGGCGACCGATCCTGGTATGAATACCGCTACAACATCCGTCTCGCCTACTGCCCCGACAACAACGGCAAAGTCTACGCCTGCGTCATCTCCGAGAACGAAGAACGCGGCCAGGTACTCGGCGACGGCCTCTTCGACATCAACGAGACCATCACCATCACCGCCATACCCATCAACGGCTACCAATTCAAAGGCTGGAACGACTACTCCACCGAGAATCCGCGTTCCATCGTCCTCACCCAAGACACCCTCTTCGTCGCCTATTTCACCAACCCCGTGGGCATCGACCCGACCGAAGATCAAGGCGGCTACCTCATCCTCTCGCAACAACATCGCATCACCATCCAGGGAGCCGAAAATGAGCCCATACAGATCTACAACCTCTTGGGACAACTCATCAACAGCGCCTCGCAGCATCACCCGCACAACACCACCTTCAACCTGCCCACAACCGGCATCTACATGGTCAAGGTGGGCAACAACAAGCCCGTGAAACTCCTGGTGCGCTAACCACCATACAATTGAGAATTGAGAGATGTAGAGACGCGGCCGCGTCTCTACATCTCATTTTTATCAACACATTGCAAAACGACAAGAGACAAGAGACATTATGCCTTAAACGCTGAGTATATTGGTGTTACGCCTTGTTCGTTGGGATGTCCCGATAGGATATGCCGAATCGATGTATGATATGACGTTCACTACAAGACGTATCTGAAAGTTGGCGGAATTAACATTTAAATCTCATTTGGGCCTCATTATGGCATTCATTAGTAATAAAACCAAAATAAAAGGAGAGAGGAAGGAAAGAGGAAGGAAAGAGGAAGGAAAGAGGAAGGAAAGAGGAAGGTGAGATAAGGATGGATGATGGTTGATGGTTGATTATTAAGATATTTTTAAGACAATGTTAACGCTCACCCAGCCGAAAATTGCCATTTTTCGAAACAGCAAGGGGACAATTTTGATACACTTTTAGCCGATTTTTGATACGTAAGTGTGTGGTTTTGATGCACTGGTGGACGTGTTTTTATCCAACTTCTCCCAACTCAAAAAATGATGGTGCATTTTTGAGCCATTTTCGAATGAAAAATGTTGAAATTTGATTCATTTTTGACAATTCGTGTGTGATTTGGGTGAGGTAGGATAGTTTTTCAAGGCATTTTTCAGGCATTAAAGGGGGCATTTTTTACAAAAAAAATGATTTACAGATACCAAAAAGCAACCGAAAACATACATGTAATATACTAATATTTACATATTTACACAAAGATGTCTCTTATCGCTTGTCGTTTTGCAATGTGTTGCATATATATTAAAAATAATATATATAACGCCCAAAAACAACACTTTTGATTGCAAAGCGACAAGCGACAAGCGACATTCCGATTTGTTAAAAACAACACGCTCCCACTCGGTTTAAATTTGCAATGATACTTGGACAATGGGAGGAGTTTGAGTGATTCATAATTTTTACATTGTTCAATTCAAAAAATATTCGTATATTTGTAAAATCAAATTTTGGAGAAAAAACGAATAATTAATAATAAATCAAACAATTACACAATGAAAACTACTCCGTATACAGATGTTCACATCGCACTGGGCGCCAAGATGGCCGAGTTTGCGGGTTACAACATGCCTATCCAATACACCGGACTGGTGGAAGAGCACAACAATGTGCGCAACAATGTGGGCGTTTTTGACGTCAGCCACATGGGCGAGTTTCGCGCCAAGGGACCCATCGCCAAACACTTCATGCAGTATGTGACCACCAACAACGTCGAGGATCTCTTCGATGGCAAAGTGCAATACACCTGCCTCCCCAACGGCCAGGGCGGCGTGGTAGACGACATGCTCGTTTACCGCGTCAGCGATGACGAATATTTCATGGTGCCCAATGCCGCCAATATCGACAAAGACTGGGCATGGATGAGCCAGATTGCCGACAAGATGGGCATGGAGCTGGGCAAAGACTTCGTCAACGAGAGCGAACAGTGGGCACAGTTGGCCGTCCAGGGCCCCAACGCCCTCAAGGCTATGCAGAAACTCACCGGCGAGAACATCGTGGACATGGAGTACTACACCTTCAAGATCCTCACCTTCGCCGGCATCGACAACATCATCCTCTCCACCACTGGCTACACCGGCGCCGGCGGATGCGAAATCTACATCCCCGTGGCTCACGCCAAGGAGGTTTGGGACGCCGTTTTCGAGGCCGGTAAAGAATACGGCATCATGCCCGCAGGCTTGGGCTGCCGCGACACCCTGCGCCTGGAGAAAGGTTTCGCCCTCTACGGCCACGAGATGGACGACACCATCAGCCCGCTCGAGGCTCCTCTGGCCTTCATCGTCAAGCTGAAAGCCGAGAACAACAACTTCATCAACAAAGAACTCCTCCTTGCCCAGAAGGCAGCCGGATTCAAGCGCAAAGTGGTCGGTTTCGAGATGATTGACCGCGGCATCGCCCGCAACGGCTACGAGGTGTGCGACGCCGAAGGCAACAAGATTGGCGAGGTGCGCAGCGGCAGTCCCAGCCCCAGCACCGGCAAGAACATCGGCACCGCCCTCGTATGCAAGGATTTCAGTAAGACTGACACCGAAATCTTCATCAAAGTGCGCGAAAAACTCCTCAAGGCCAAGGTCGTCAAGATGCCTTTCTACGAGGGATAAAATATAGAGGATGAATACCGCAGAGAAAGTCGAATACTGGCTCAGCATTGCCGACTACGACCTTGACACGGCCGAGGCAATGTACTCCACTGGACGCTGGCTGTATGTGGCATTTATGTGTCATCAAGTCATTGAGAAGACGCTGAAGGCCTACTGGTGCGCCACACAGGAGGACGAGCCGCCATATATCCACAACCATAAGCGCCTCGCCGATGGTTGTGGATTATACTCCAAGATGAATCTGGAGCAAAAAGACTTTCTCAATACCGTCACGACATACAATATTGAGGCACGCTATCCCGAGAGCAAGGATGCACTTGTGCGAAAACTTGACAAAGATGCATGCCGCTTTATTATCGACAACACAAAAACATTGCAAACATGGATAAAGGTACAATTATCAGCCGCAACGAGGCGTTAGATCTCGTACGGCAGTACAAGCACATCATCGCACGGCACTTCCACCAGGAACCGCGAGTGCTGATGTACGGTTCCTATTCCAAGGGCAATGCCAACCGCGACAGCGATATTGACGTGGCAGTTGTTGTGTCGAGCTATGGCGATCGAAAGTTGGAATTGTCCAAAGCACTTTGGCACGACGTCGACGAAGTAAGTCTGCTTATCGAGCCTGTCCTGCTTTCCGAAGACCAACCTTCGCCACTCTACGACGACGTGATGCGGACAGGAATAGCGGTGTGACATCCACAACTTCTAACACACACAGCGAGGCCCGCGACGGAACATTAATCCTCCAGCATCAATACGAAAACGAAGGGGGTGCTGATCACCCCCTTTCTTCTAACCCTCAATAAATAGGAAAATACACCTTAATACTTGTTTACCATAGAGAATCAAAGCAATTTGTATCATTACTGAGAAAAAAATCTTTATTTCATAAAAATTTCGTAATTTTACAACTGAATTATTAGGCTCTGACTATGACGAGAATGCAGATTATCAACAAGAACCGCCATCTCTTTTGGTACACGCCCGAAGAGAAAATACAGGAAATCAGCGACGCTCTGCTGGTTGAACGTATTTTGAACGACGGATCTCTATCTGACTATCGCAACCTCATTTCCGCCGGCGGAAAACATGTTGCCGAAGTGTTCTTCACTGCCAAAGGCCGACAAAAGTTGAATTACCACCCAGAAATATACCATTTTTTCTCATTATTGTTGTCAAAGTATGTACAAGGAGATTCTGTGTGATAAACAATAGGAGTTGCTACCCACGATGGCAAAATTCCGCAGGGATTAATTCATTAACAGAAATAGTTCAACAAGGAATATAAACAATTTAAAACACAACACATTATGAGTATTATCAAACCTTTCAAAGGATTCCGTCCTCCAGCAGACATCGTCGAGAAACTCGCTTCCCGTCCTTACGATGTTCTCAATACCGAAGAAGCCCGCAAAGAATGCGAGGGCAACCCCTACAGCCTCCTCCATGTGACCAAGGCTGAGATCGACTTCGAACCCGGCATCAAAGACACCGACCCCGAAGTATATCTGCAGGTTGTGAAGAACTACAACAAATTCAAAGACCTCGGCTGGCTCGTCCAGGACAAGGAGGAAAAGCTCTATATCTACGCCCAGAGCATGAACCCCACCGATGCTAACGCTAAGTGGCAGTATGGTATCGTGGCATGTGCTTACAGCGAGGACTATGTGAACAAAATCATCAAGAAGCACGAGCTGACCCGCAAGGACAAGGAGGAAGACCGTATGCGCCACGTCCGCATCACCAACGCCAATGTCGAGCCCGTATTCTTCGCCTATCCCGCCATCGCCCGCATCGACGAGATCGTGGCCTCCGTGACCGCCAACAAGCCCGTCTACGACTTCGTTGCCAAGGAAGACGGCTTCGGCCACCGCTTCTGGGTCATCGACGACCGCAAACTCATCGACGAGCTCGTTGAGATCTTCGACAAACAGGTTCCCGCCATGTACATTGCCGACGGTCACCACCGCAGTGCCGCCGCCGCCCTCGTGGGACAGGAGAAGAAAGAACAGAACCCCAAACATACCGGCAAGGAGGAGTACAACTACTTCATGACCGTTATCTTCCCCGACAACCAGCTGAACGTCATCGACTACAACCGCGTTGTGAAGGACCTCAACGGCCTCAGCAAGGAGCAGTTCCTCAACGCCCTGAACGATGCTTACACCGTGGAAGACATGGGCACCGAGATCTACACCCCCTCCAAACTCCACGAGCACAGCATGTACCTCGACGGCCACTGGTACAAGATGTCCGCCAAGGCTGGCAAATATGACGACAACGACCCCATCGGCGTTCTCGATGTGAAAATCCTGTCCGACCATGTCCTCGACAAGATTCTCGGCATCAAGCACCTCCGCACCGACAAGCGCATCGACTTCGTCGGCGGTATCCGTGGCCTCGGCGAACTGAAACGTCGCGTCGACAACGGCGAGATGAAGGTTGCTTTCGCCCTCTATCCCGTGAGCATGAAACAGATTATCGACATTGCCGACACCGGCAACATCATGCCCCCGAAGACCACTTGGTTTGAGCCCAAACTGCGCTCCGGCCTCGTCATTCACGAGTTGGCTTAATCCAAAACGAATGAAAAATGAAGAATTAAAAACAACGAGTAAGGCTACCCGCCCCACTTTTAATTCTTAATTCTAAGAGTGCAGATAGCGGCGTTGATTCAGGCGCTCAAATCTGCACTCTCTTTTTTATGAAAAAAATACTGCTCACACTCGTCGCCACCTGCATCCTGCATCTGGCAATGGCTTTGTCCCCAACTTCGGCACAAGACACCTTGAAACGTGTCGAGGGCTGGGATTTCGCCATACTGCCCGCGCTGAGCTACAACAGCGACCTCGGGTTCCACTATGGCGTCTACGGCAATATCTACTACTATGGCTGCGACTCGCTCAACACCTTTCCCGAATACAGGCACCTCTTCAGTCCCGAGGTGTCGCGCTACTCCCTCGGGCAGACGCTCGTCTACTTCCTCTACGACTCCAAACACCTCATTCCCAACATCCATACCACTCTCGTTGCCAGCTGGCAATACGACCAGCTCTATCCCTTCTGGGGGTTCAACGGCTTTGCCGACCCCTTGTTGCAGGACCGTTACTACAACACGGGCAACCTGTGGGAATACTACTACTACTGCCAGCGGCAGATGATCCACATCGACGCCACCTTTATCGGACACATCAAAGGCCACCTCGAATGGGTCGGAGGTCTCACCTGGTGGACCTTCCGCCAACAGGACATCCTCGACAATGCCGACAACCCCATCAACTCACGTTTTGCCGACTATCGCAACTGCGGCCTCATACGCACCGACGAACTGGACGGCGGCAACCACCTCGAAATCAAAGGTGGCCTGTCCTTCGACACCCGCAACAATTCCGTCGTCCCCTCCCAAGGCTATTGGATCAACACCTTCCTCACAGGCTCCCTGGACCTGGGTCGAGGGAACTACAGCCACCTCAAATTGAATGCAAACATCTGCCAGTACCACCCCTTGGGCAAACGAGTGGTGCTGGCCAACCAGATAGCTTTCCAGAGTCTCATGGCCGGAGAGCAGCCCTATTATTTCCTCCCCCGAATCAACGTGCTCTATATGCGCCAGACCTCCAGCGAAGGTCTGGGCGGCATGAACACCCTGCGCGGCCTCCCCGCCAACCGCATGGCCGGCAACGGCTACCTCTGGGCCAACACCGAACTGCGTATTCGCATCATCGACTTCAACGCCATCAAACGTCATTTCTACCTCGCCGTCAACCCCCTATTCGACATCGGCCTCATCACCCAGCCCTTCCGCTTGTCGGACCAGGAAGCAGCCTTCAACCTAAATCTGCACAACACTTATTCCACCCTCTACACCGCTGTGGGCATCGGCGGCAAGATTGTCATGAACAACAATTTCGTCCTGGGAATAGAGATAGCCAAAGTCATCAACTACCCCGCCGAAAAATACCCCCTGGGACTCAACTGCGGATTGAACTATATATTTTAGAATTAAGAATCAAGAATTGAGAATTAAGATAACGAACAATTAACATAAGTAGTAAAATGAAAAAAATCCTTATCCTCACAGCCCTGCTGATAGCCTTCGTGCCCTTGAAAGCGCAAGACTTCTCCCCCACCCGTTTGTCCGACTCGGCCTTTGCAAGCATCCTCACGTGCGGCCCTGGCGATGAGTTCTACACCACATTTGGACACAGCGCTATACGAGTGTGCGATTCAACCATTGGTTTAGATGTGGTTTACAACTATGGCACC
>JAZUFY010000125.1:0-5439 GCA_045640925.1 Bacteroidales bacterium | reverse complement strand
CTCACCCCGAAATTGAGCGATTTGATTAAGATTATCGGCGAGTGAGAACACCTTAACAATAAACGAATTAAAGGCAGCTTCGTGGCTAACGATGCTGCTTTTTTTATCAAGGGGTGTAATATTTTCGCTTCTCAAGCGACTATTAGGCAAATGACGCACAAAGAATACAACAACGGAGTGAAGGCTTGGGCCGACGATGTGTACCAATTTGCGGTACACTGCTGCGGCAACAGCGAGGATGGCAAAGATGCCGTGCAAGAGGCCTTCGCCGTGTTGTGGAAAAAGCGCGAAGAAGTGGATGCGGCAAAAGGCAAGGCCTACCTCCTCTCGGTGGTATACCGTCAGACAATGAGCCGTTTCCGACACAGCAAGGTGGTGCAGGAAAGCCAGCCTCTGATCCAAGGGGAAACAAAGGTCAGCCCCGACGAAAGGTTCGATTTGCGCGAAGCCCTCAACCAAGCCCTGAACCGCCTGCCCGAGGTGCAGCGAGCCGCCTTGCAGCTGAAAGACGTGGAAGGCTACAGCTGCAAAGAAATTGCCGAAATACTGGCCCTGAACGAACAGCAGGTGATGACCTACCTCTTCCGCGCCCGCGTATCAATGAAGAAAACAATGACAGCTTTAGGATATGACAATAACGACAGATAATTACGAACAATATCTTTTCCAATACCAGGAGGGGATGCTGAACGCCGAAGAGCGGAAAGCTGTTGAGGCGTTCCTCCAGGCCCACCCCGACAAAGCCGAGGAGCTGGCCCTTTATGCTTCAGCCCCACGACTTGAAAAGGATGAAGCACATTTCCCCGAACCTTCAAAGTTGAGGCACACCGACTTCGCCCCAGCCCTAAGATGGGCCTCAGCAGCCATGATAGCGGCTTTGCTGGCCGTGGGGGCAACCTTGTTGTGGCCAAAACAAGAGCCCATGAAGCCCATGGTGGCCGAAACAAAAGTGGAAACCGAGACACCCCAACCTGTGCTGAAAACCATTGATACGCTGCCCATCACAAAGCAGCAATCCCCCACCCTGCCCCTCTTGGCCCAAGCCGAACCTATAGAGGAACTGCCGTTTGTGGAGGAGGAAGCCGATTCGACCTTGGGCTTTGAAATTGAAATGCCCACATCGGAGCCCGAATACATAGCCGAAGCCGTGGAAGTACCCTCGGACGATACAGTGGTTTACCTCTACACCGAGGTGTATATGGACATCCTGGCCTTAGCCTACGAAATGGTGAGCGACACCATCGCCTCACCCCGCGAGCCCTTCCTCACCCGTGCAAAGAACACGGTTCGCAACTACCTACACGAACGCATGGCCCGAATCGGAGGACTCTATCGCCATTACTACTCCGAGGCTCACGAATACCTGTCTTTGAATTAATTAAAAACTCAATACCATGAAAAACAAAATTTTATTATTCACCCTGTGGCTTCTCGCCCTACCATTCTGCACCCTTGCCCACAACGACGACACGGTGCGCACCTTCCGCGTCAACCTTGGCGATACTGGCAACGAAGTAATCATAAAAGGCACACTCCATGTGAACGTGATCCCCGACACAAAAAACTATTACGAGTTGACCGACATGGAAATCTTCAACGACCTGAGAAAACTCTCCAACGAACGAAACTCCAAAGGCAACGTGGTGCTCGAAGGCAAAACTGGGAACGGCACCATCGACCTCCACATCAAAATGGACAAAAAAATGACCATTTCGGCAGAAGACTACACCGTTGTGAACCTCTCGCCATGCCACACCGAGCAACTCACCATCAGCGCCACAGATTATAGCAAAGTCTACTTCGTACCCTCATCCAAGGCCGACACAAGCCGCTTCGAAATCCTGAAACTCTTCTCCAACGACTATTCAACAATCCAAATGACAGAACCCGTCGTGGCCGACATCCTGTTTGCCGAAGCCACCGACTACAGCCAAATAACCCTGGACAATTTCAAAGCCAAACTCTTTGGATACGACACCTACGACTATGCCAATGTAATCAGGAAAAACTACCAAGCCGAGTCCGACAACGAACTGCCCAAAGACTCTATCATCGTAGACGACAACGTAAAATTCCAAATCGCGATAGGATCCCACACCACCTTCCACTTCCGTTATGCTTGGGCCTTCAACAACTGGGGCAGCCAGCCCCTCAACGGCCTCTCCAAAATGGAGGGAGCCTACAACCTCAAAACCTCTTTCTCATCCTACCAGCTTGAAATGGACTACAATATATACAGCCGTAACCGCCGTTGGGGATTCGGATTCGGCTTGGGTTACGAATCCGATGTGTACAAATTCGCCAACCCTTGGGTGGCATACACCCCTCCCGCCAATGGGCAGAACGGCTCTTTCGACATCACCGACATATCGGGCACCTACACCGAAAGTTCCACCCGACTGGTGGCAAGATACCTCACTGTGCCCCTCACCCTGCGCTGGATTCCTAACGCCGATTTCGAAATAGGACTCAGCCTCATTCCCGGACTCAACTTTTGCAGCAACAATACGGGACTGAAACACAACTTCGAAAATGCTGTGAGCAATTTGAAAGATCGCGTTTCGACCTCGGGGGTGATGAACCCCTACAAACTCGATGCCCGTCTCACTTTGGGTTGTAACGGCTTGCAAATCTTCCTCCAAACAGCCACCCTACCCGTCTTTGTCAACCTCGACAAAAAGGTCTACCCCATCAAACTGGGCTTCATCCTCGAACTTTAAGAAACTCTCATTAGGTCCAGGGGCTGGGGGTTCGCAACCCCAGTCCCTCTCTTTTGTCCCACTGACCCCGTAGTGCTTGCGACATACTTCCGATATATTTCCGACATACTTCCGACATAAATGCGATATAATATATCGGAAGCATATCGCAAACATGTCGCAAGCATATCGGAAGCACAGCGAAGTTACTACGAACCCACTATTGCCCTAAAGCAGGACAAAACATAAAGTTGGAAAACATCAATGGGAACGATGACCCTTGCGGCTATGGCTACGACGCGCGGGCTGGGGCAACGGATCTTCGGGCTTCTGTCTGTCGCCGAGGATTCGGGAGGCTCCGATGTAGCGTTTGGCATAGTACTCTTCGGTGGAATAGGACTGTATGACCCCCGTGGAAGTGGCGGCATGGATGAAACGGAACACGCCCGTGGAGGTGTCCACCTCGGTAACGATGCCCGTGTGGCCCACACCTCCCCTATGGCCTCGGCCCTGCCAAAAGACGAGGTCGCCCTTTTGCAGGTGCTTGGTGTTCTTTATTCGGCGTCCCCGAAGGTACTGGCTCGGGCTGGAGGGAGGGAGCGTGTAGCCGAACTTGAGGTAGACGTATCGCGCAAAACCTGCACAGTCGAAAGATCTGGGGCCCTTGCCGCCATAATGGTAAGGGGCGCCGAGGTGCCTGCGGGCCTCTTCGATAAGGAGGTCGGCGGTATCGGGCAGGTTAGTCTTGAAGGGCACTTTCACCGAAATTTTTCCGCTCTGTTTGTCGGTGAAAGCGTAGGAAATGCCACGCCAAACAGGGTTCACGGCCTTGTTTGTATCGTGCGTCTGGGCTCGGGCCTCACCCATCACAAGGACGCAGACGATTATCGCCCCCAAACGCAGAATATATTGTAATGTTTTGTTCATATTGATTGAAATGTGTCTCCAAAAATCAATGTTCTTTGAAGACATCAATTCTCAGAATTTTTTATTTAACGCAACATGTATAATATTATTGTATCAGCCAAGAGAAAATCCTCCGAATGTTAAAGAAATGTTAAATCTTTTTCAAATGCTTGTTTATTCAAAAAAGTGTCGTACATTTGCAGTGTTTTAGTTTACTAATACACCAATATCATAAATCAGAAAACAAAATAGAAAACAACAACTTAGAGTAAAACATCAATACGAAAACGCTATGATAGAAATCAAGAATTTGGACTTTTCCTACAGCAGAACGCCAGTTTTTCACAACATCAACCTGACGTTTGAGCCTGGAAACATTTACGGTCTTTTGGGCGAAAACGGGGTCGGAAAGACCACCCTGTTGAAAATTATCAGCGGCCTCCAGCGCCCACAGGCGGGCAGTTGCACTCTCGACCAGTACGTCTGCTTCGACCGCGAGCCGCAGTTTTTGGAGAACATCGTATTCCTGCCCGACGAGGTGACCCTGCCCGACAACACCACCCCGACCAAGTATGTGAAAGAGCTGGCTCCGTTTTATCCCAAGTACGCCTACGGCACTTTCCTGCACCTGATGCAGGAAATGGAGGTGGATCCCGACCGGAAGTTCAAAGAGATGTCCTACGGCCAGCAAAAAAAGTCGCTCATCGCCTGTGCCCTCTCTTTGGGCACCGACTATGTGCTGCTCGACGAGCCCACCAACGGCCTGGATATTCCCTCGAAAGCCGATTTCCGCACCCTGCTGTCGAAACGTGCCACCGAAGGTACCACCATCATCATCTCCACCCATCAGGTGAAGGATGTGGAGAACCTGATCGACCCCATCATCATCCTCACCAACGACGATGTGCTGCTCAACGCTTCGGTGCAGCGTATCACCGAAAAACTCTACTTTGAGTATTCCGGCACCCAGCGCGAGGATGCCCTCTATAGCGAACAACTGCCTGGGGGCTTCATGAATGTGTGCGTCAATCAGGACGGCATTGAGAGCCAAATCAACATCGAGGGCCTTTTCAACGCAGTGTTGAAGAACAGAAGTCTCATCAAAACACTTTTCCAATAACCATAAAAACAGATTACCATGAATAAAACTTTTGATTGGAACCGTTTTTGCAAAGTCGTCAACAAAGACTTTCACAATATATGGCAGAATTACGGCATGACCATGCTCATCTTCACCCTGCTGCCTTTGGCCGCATGGCTTATGGTGTGGGCCTTGAGCGGTTTTGGCCCTGGCGACAACAATATCCCCGCCAGTATGCGCCTCATATTTATTTTCGGCATCGTGTCATTTGTGTGCATCATGGCCCCTTCGCGCATGTACCGCACCTGCAACCTGCCCAAGGAGGGCATCTATTTCGCCATGCTGCCCGCTTCGAAGTTGGAGAAATACCTCAGCATGATACTTTTCTGCATCGTGGTGTGCCCGCTGATTTGCCTTTGCGGCTGCGTGGTGCTCGACATGTTCCTCACACTGCTCCCCTTCGGCCCGTACGAGGAATGGTTTTGGGAAAGCAGTTTTATGAGCCTATTTGGCCCTTATCCAGATGAGTATATTGATGACGAAAGTGCCATGGTGGCAAACCAAGTGCTGTTTAACGGACGTTTTTGGCTGATGTGTATTCCCAGCCTCATTGCTTCGGGTGCCATGTTCCTTTTCACGGGCACTATCTTCAAAAAGCACAAAGTGCTCAAGACTTTCTTGGCCCTCTGGGGCATCGAATTTGTCCTCCAAATTATTCTTATCCCCTTCATCCCCATTTTTATTAATTGGATA
>JAZUFY010000124.1:0-3181 GCA_045640925.1 Bacteroidales bacterium | reverse complement strand
TTGGCCATATTTTGGCCATATATTGTGTTCATTAGCAGTTATCGGTGTATTATTTGAACACAATAAAAAATGTAATAAGCAAAATAACAAATGCTTATGAATATCAGAAAACAATCAAGGCGTTCCTGTTCCGGGCACCAAAAAATAGAAGACCAAGCGGTCTTCTTTTTTTATGCCCCGAGCCAAAAAGAGCATGGAATACGTTAGAATACAATTCGGCAGTTACGACTGCCGAATTAGAGGATAATGCAGATAATGAGGATAAGGCGATGGAAGTGTCATAGAAAAGGTGCCTGAAAGGGTGACACAAAACCAAGAAAAGGATAGAAAATCATGTTAGGATGATAGAAAGGTGACAGAAAAGGTGACAGAAAACTTTGTAGAAAATGGTGATAAGTTAACAGAAAACAAGATACATGCAACTGGAAAAAAGAAATAGAATGATCGATCTCGAACTACAACAATACCAGTTCCTCGACTACCCACAGGAAAATGCTCGGTGTGAGTGGATGGAATTGAAGAATCTGAAGAACTCGTTCTAATAGAAACGATGAAAGAATATGGAACAACTCAATATACGCCAACTGTTAGGCGAAGCAACAGAATACGATAAGAAGCAGACTCTGGAGGTAAAGAAGCCAAAGAGTTGGTGCAAGAGCGTGAGCGCCTTTGCTAATGGGATTGGTGGCAAACTCGTATGGGGTGTCGCTGATGATGATACGTTGGTTGGTCTTGCTGATGCAAAAGGCGATTCGGAAAAGATCAGTGAGGCTATCAAAAGCCACATTGATCCTATACCCGACTTCAAATTGTCGTTCGCCAAGTGTGAGGACAAGGATTCGTCGTACTCGATGTGATGCCTGGTGCCCAGACGCCTTACTATTATATAGGTGATGGACAGATGCAGGCTTTTGTGCGAGTAAGTAACGAGAGTGTTGTGGCAAGTGTGGCGAAACATAAGGAACTGGTGCTGAAAGGTTCCCATTTGTCGTATGACAGCCAAGTATCTCGCTGGAAATTTGAGGACATGGCATTCACCGTGTTGCGTGCTACTTACTTCAAACGTACCAATCGCTCATTCGAGGAAAGCGACTACGAATCGTTCGGCATAATCAACGAGAAGGGCGAACTGACTAATGCTGGAGCTCTCCTTGCTGACTATTCCCCAGTGCGTCATTCACGCCTATTTTGTACTCGTTGGAATGGAGTGGACAAGGCAAATGGTGTGATGGATGCTTTGGATGATGAAGAGTATAGCGGCAGTTTGGTAACACTCCTGCAAGATGGTATGAACTTCGTGCGCCGTAACTCAAAGAAGGCTTGGCATAAGGCTCCCGACAATCGCCTTGAATACCCTGAACGTGCCGTGGAAGAAGGTTTGGTAAATGCCCTCATTCACCGTAGTTATCTAGAGTTGGGAAGTGAGGTTCACATTGATATGTACGATGACCGACTTGAGATATACTCTCCAGGTAGCCTCATGGATGGCGGTTCCATCAAGGACATGGACGTGATGAACATGGCTTCTCGCAGAAGGAACCCTGTTCTGGCAGATGTGTTCAATCGTTTGAAGTATATGGAACGTAGAGGTTCTGGCTTCAAGAAGATTATCTCTGCCTACAAAAAGCATGAGGGGTACAAGGAGGGGTTAGATCCAGCCTTCTCAACCCCATGGAATAGTTTTGTTTTGACCTTGCCAAAGTTTAATGTTGATGGCATCGAAGGTGTCCATGTAAGTAATGGTGATGATACAGAAGATATAAGTGAGCATGGTGGTCAGAATGGTAACTCTACAGAAACTCTACAGAAACTTTACAGATATAGACAGAACTATCATTGAGTTGATTATATCTGACAATCTCGTCACAACAACGCAAATGGCTGCACAAATAGGGAAATCCCGACAAACGATTGCGACGAGAATAAAGGAACTGCAAGAAAAAGGTATTGTCAAACGTATTGGCCCTGACAATGGTGGTCATTGGGAGATAATAAAATAATTTGAATATGCCCGAACTCTCTTTGTGCGATCTGCGACCTGTGATTTGTGACCTGACAAATGACCACGTCCGCCTCAGTTCACTGTTCACAATTCACAGTTCACTATTTAGCTGAGCTTGCTAAGAACTTGAAACATGGCAACAAAATACGGAAATACATGGTGGGGCGAGCAATGGCTTGGCGCACTAAAAAACATTGATTACAGCAACCGATTACCTCGTACATCGTGCCCGGCAAGGAGTGCGATGAGATCTGCTACGACAAGCAGGGCGACTATGTTTTAGACATGCAATGGCCGAACAAACGCATCGAGCGCTGGAAGGAGGCGGTGCGCGAGAAGGCCAAGGACGCCGAGAGTGCCAAACACGCCATGCTGTATCTTCGCCCAGACTTGGTCGGCTTCCGTGCCGGGATGCTGGCATGGTTCCTTTACGGCTGCAAGAAAGACCGCCGCACCAAAGAACTCGTGAGCCTCTTCGTCATCTGGGTGGCATCGTATATGCTCAACAGTTTGTTGGCGTATGCTGACCAGATTGAGACGAAGGGGAGGAAGGTGTATTTTGCGGAAGCATTTGCCTCCCTGCCCGAACAATTCAACAAAGAGCAACTAAGAGAGGCTTTGATAGCCGTGGGGTGTAAGAGCCCTGCAAGGCAGGTGGTTTTTCATTGGCAGCAACAACTGCTTGTAAATAAAATTGATAAAGGCCTGTACCGCAAAGTGAAACACACCGATTAAATAAGAAAAGTGTTAAATGTTAAACGTTAAATGCTTTGTGTTTGCAAACACACATGAAAAATAATTACACTTATAAGCAAGATTATATTAATATATATAAATAATAATATATTTCAAAATTGCATTCTCACACACATCGCATTTAACGTTTAACATTTAACACTTTTACTCTCCCCCATTGTAACCTTGTTCATAACTCGTTGATTCTTCGTTACTATAGCAAACTTGCAACAATCCTACAACGAAGGTACTACGACCCTTCTTCATATCGGACAGGGGAAAAACCAAATCTTTTTTAATAAATTTTAAGGTGGGTTCTATAAATTGATTTCTTGGGATTTCGGAGTGATTTTCGAGCAGGTTGCTGTGCAGAACGAGGGAGCGTAGCGGGCTACGTGACCGAGTGATAAACAGCAAGATGCCGAAAAGCGCCCGAAATCGCAG
>JAZUFY010000123.1:0-3995 GCA_045640925.1 Bacteroidales bacterium | reverse complement strand
CAAGGATGATTATTCACAAATAATTTCAGCGTAAGCACTATTGACAATGGGCGATATTCGGACGATGCTGAAAGCCGGATTATTTTGGTAGCCGTCAGCTACTGGATTAATTCTGTCGAATCTAAAATCTGACCAATTTGGCCCATACATGTTGGAATATAGATGGCTTCCTGGATCGAATGTGAGGATTGGTTTGGATTGAAGACAAGGTTCCGTATGGTTGTATTCGTATTCACCAAAGGTCAGATAAGGCGATTCGTTGCTTTCGGGACCCGTCACAACAAACGAACGATTGCGGGGATTTGTCGTCATTGATGTGAATGGCTGATTGTCGACGAAGTGCCTTTTCACTTCGTCTGGGCTGGCGAGGTCGAAACGGTCTACTGAAATAGGTGTTGTGAAATAGGAACCAGACCATTGGGCGGGATATTCTATGAATTGCAGTAACACGATTTGTCGGCTGTCTGGGTCAAAGGCCATGCTGCGGATGCGCCATTGTCCGCTGACCATGGCACTTGTGATAGGCACATTGGTAATATCTTGATTAATCATTCGGTTGTATTGGAGTGGGATCCCAAAACATTCTTCAAATGGAGTTATTATTGGCGTATCGATGCCCCAACCTGGGGGATCTGTCGGATTGATATCAGGGGTAAGCGGAGGCCATTCTTCATCAGGCAGATCTATGGGTATGGCACCAGGAACAGATGGGTTGGTAGACGGTGAGTTTATTCTCAGCATGTCTAAGACGGACAAATGCTTGACGGTGGAACCATAGACAGTTCCATCGGGGGCGTAATGATTGTTGAATGCAAAAGCGATAGAATCGCCATTGGTGTGTATTATCAGCGGATTGTCGTAATGTATATAATCCTCACCAATAGCATCGTCAGTCCAAGATGCCTGATATGTATGTATTGGGTGGACACGTCCGTTGGGGAAGAAAAGGCTTGGGTCATCTTGTGGATTGACATTAAAAGCCACTTGCTGAGGTTTGTTGAACACTCTTATCCAAATTCTATCATAAGTGCCTTTGAAAGCGATGGATACAGCATAGTTGTCGGTGACGGCAATATCGTTGAACATCTCGCCGGCATCGGAAGTAATATAGTACCACCATTGACCTGTTCGGGAATCATTCACCACATCGGCAACGAATCGTGACGAAAACGTACCATTGTCTCCGCCACTGCCGCCCACACAAACAATATGTAAGCCGTTGTCGGCACGGAAAACCTCCATTTTAGACACTCTGTTCACGCAAAGTGACTGAGGGTGAAATTCCAAAACGGTTATTTGTGGCGAAGCCCCAACATCAAACACATCGGAAATATTGAAATAGCCGATAAAACCTTTATATCGAGGCATAATTGCGGGATTAGGGCCAGAAATAACGAATGACAAATCTTCAAACCCGCAGAAATAGAGCGTGTCACCAAGTATCTCAAAATCCATAATGCGAGGGTTCAGGGCGAGAACATACGAAGGCAGGGTTACAGACTTATAGTTATTGCTCCCGTTAGGCACATAAAGGAATTGGGGATCGGTGCCTGTGATGAGATTAGTCCATACACGATCTCCGTATGAAAGGTGGTCAGTATAGATAATGTTGGCAATTCCTTTGTATGATTTGACAATGGTGTTGGATGTTTGAATTTCACCAGTCTTGAATATTTTGTTAATTTGTCCGTGGATTGCAGTATGGCCTAACATAATGGCCAGCGTCAGTATCGCAATCCGCTTACATGATGTTGTGTTTTTTATACAATTAAGCATAATAAAGTCGGATTCTGATATTATTACAATTGTTTGCAAGGGAGAGTATATAGTGCCAATACTCTCCGAAAATGTCTGTATGCTGCATGGACTCACGGCAAACTTTTCGTGTTTCATACAATAGAATCCGCTTTTTTGAGTTATTACCAACAAAGGCAACTGGCTCGCATTGCGTTTCTATGCCTCAGGTGCTGTGGGTGGGAAGGGTCGTTTAGTTTGTGAGACCGTTGCGGCCCTCCCACGGGGCACCTTCCAAAATCATCGTCCCGCACCAACCGGCGCATTCTTTGGGCGGGACTTCGTCAGAGGATATTCATGATGTTTTCATTGTTTGTGATTGGCCGTGGCCAATAGTTATTTGGGGTTACTGTTTGGTTGCGGTGCCGACATACATACCTCGCTCTTTATCGTAATAAAAACTTACATCATACCCCTCATTAAGTCTTTCAGCAACCCACTTGTTGAATACCACCTCATCTTTTGTTTCAAATTTGACGACATCCTTTGCCGATGCAGCTTGATTGTGGCATTGGGTGCAGACTGTCACCTGATGGCCTTGGAATGTGAGAGTCGTCAGATACTGCAAGAAATCCGACATTTCCGACGGGTTGTCAAACGACGTGTGCATTTTTACACCGTCCACCATATAATATAGGTGGTATCGGGTGTCGTTTTGTGATACTGCATAGTCGGAAGAAGTATTGATTTCTTCCTTTTGGCAGCCCACTGAAAGTACGGAGAGGACTGCACAAACAACTAATACTTTTGATTTCTTCATAATTTAAGTTTTTTAGATGAATATGATATTACTGAATAAAATTGTTCCATGGTGTCGTACTGATATATGAACAGAATGTGTTGGGTGTGGTCAATTGACAACATACACCTGTCCGACGCCGATGTGTTGGCTTTTTGGGTGGGATCGTTCTTGTCGCGAAACTGGAGACTTACCACTGTATTCCTTAAAGACAACTGATGGAGTTCGTCCTCTGACAGTTCGGGGATTCGGAACTCTGCTTTCAGCCATTCCCACGCCACAGAATCCTGGGCCATAATCACGGTCACATTGACGGTGTTGATACTGTCCAATTTGAAGTTGGGAACATACGCCACGCCGAGGTCGGTATGCGACGCATAGCGGGAATAGATATGGGTCTGGGCTTGCAAAGAGCATCCCGTTGCCAAAATCAATACAAACAGAAGGTTTCGTAACAGTTTCATACCCTATTGAGATTGTTTTCGAGGTTTTCCGTAATCAGCATACAAAGATAGTCAGAATCACATATCTGCATATTGCAAGCGAAGATTTCTGCCGAAGGTTCCGATTGTGTTGTCAGGGTCAGCTGAGGCGAATCTGTCTGATCGTTGGATGAGTGGGCTGACACAGAAAGTCGGACATCGGTGTTTGTTGGGAGGGGTGCTTCTGCCGTTGAAAATGAAGTCTGACGGATTGAAGCCGGCTGGCTGGAAGGAACAATTATGCTCTGCTCAGCCACAAGCGGCAGCGAGGTGTGTCCCACTTCGGCAGGTTGCCGCCAAAGCAACCCAACTACGAGGAGCACCACCGGACAGGCAGCCATGGCATAGCGACATACGGCAACACGGCGGCGGTAGCGGACACAACGCTGTTCGAGGCCGCCATTGTCGCGCTCGACAAGATCGGCAATATGCACCAAAGCCTCGGGGGTGATGGGGTTCAATTTTGGTTTTTGAGATTTTGGTTTTTTCATAATGGTTCCTTTCTATTATCTTTAATATTTACATTGTTTTTTTGTCTGAGTTTTTCGATGATGCGGTGCCGGAGGAGTACCGCGCTGCGGTGTTTGATGCCGAGTTCCTTGGCTATGTCTTCTGCCGAGTAGTCGTCGGCCATGAGGTAGAGCGCGCGACTTTCATACGGAGTGAGGTGTGCTGCAAGGGCGTCGAGGGTGTCGCGCAGGTGGCTGTCGTCGGGTTCGCCGATGGTGTCGGCCATGTCGTCGTCGAGAGGCAGGAAGAGATGTGTCCGGCGACGATAGCGGAGGTGGGAGAACACGCTGCGACAGTGCCAAACAACCCAGGAGGTCTCGTGGAAGGTGTTGGCGTCTTTGCGGAGCTTTGGAAGATAGTGCCAGAGGGAGATGTAGCAGTCCTGCCGCAGTTCGGCACAGCGGTCCGCATTGCCTCCAGCACGACGCATACAGAGTCGGTTGATAAGTTCCCCATGCCGTGCTATCAGG
>JAZUFY010000122.1:0-28631 GCA_045640925.1 Bacteroidales bacterium | reverse complement strand
TCCTTGTGTTCGCCTTTGTATCGATTAAACCAAAGCATCAATATTTGCGGAATGCCAGACAGGCGTTGTGTCCGCCGAAGCCGAAGGCATTGCTGAGGGCAAAGTCTACGCGACGTTTGGTGGGCTTGTTGAAAGAGAAGTCAAGCTGAGGGATGTTCGGGTCGTCGGTGAAATGATTGATTGTGGGAGGCACAATGTCGTTTTTGACGGCTAAAACGGTGGCTATGGCTTCAACAGCACCTGCCGCACCCAGCAAGTGTCCGGTCATGGACTTGGTGGAATTGAGGGTGATGTCGGAAGCTTTGTCACCAAAAAGCGACACTACGGCTTTGGGCTCGGAGATATCGCCGATGGGGGTGGATGTGCCATGGGTGTTGATATGGTCGACATCCGAGAGCTGCATCTCGGAATCCCTGACGGCCTCGCGCATGGCGTTCATGGCGCCCAAACCTTCGGGATGAGAGGCAGCGATATGGTAGGCATCGGCGGTAAGGCCGCTGCCGGTTATTTCGGCATAGATTTTGGCTCCACGGGCTTTGGCATGTTCAAGTTCTTCGAGAACCAGGACTCCCGCACCTTCACCGAGGACAAAGCCATCGCGGTCTTTGTCGAAAGGACGCGAGGCGGTGAGGGGGTCGTCGTTGCGTGTGGAGAGGGCCTGCATGCTGGAGAATCCACCGATGGCCGCAGGGACGACAGCGGCTTCGCTGCCGCCTGTGACAATCACATCGGCTTTGCCCAGACGAAGCATCATGAAGGCATCGCTGATGGCGATGGCAGAGGAGGCACATGCTGCCGAGGTGGCAAAATTGGGTCCGCGATAGCCATGCTTGATAGAAATCTGTCCCGCACAAATGTCGCCAATGACTTTGGTAACAAAGAAGGGACTGAATCGAGGCACAAAGCCGCCCTGTGTATAGGAGATAACTTCGTCTTGGAACGACTGGCATCCGCCCATGCCTGTGGCGAAAATAACGCCCACACGGTCTAAATCAATGCCACCATTGTCCAGACCCGCATCGCTGATGGCTTCCTCAGCGGCAACCATGCCGAATTGGGTATAGGGGTCGAGTTTGCGGCCTTCTTTTCTATCAAAAAATTTGCTTGCATCGAAATCCTTCACTTCGGCAGCTATGCGACATTTGAAAGCCGATGCGTCAAAATGAGTAATCAGCCCGGCACCACTTACTCCTTTCAATAATGAATCCCATAATTGAGCTACATTGTTGCCAATAGGGGTAAGTGCGCCGAGACCTGTGACTACTACTCGTTTCAAGTTCATTCGGACAAGAAGCGAAATTAATTATTTCTGCATTTTCTCGATGAAGGCAACTGCATCACCAACGGTCATGATTTTCTCAGCCTCTTCATCAGGGATTTGAATATCGAATTCCTTTTCAAGTTCCATAATTAATTCCACAGTGTCCAAAGAATCGGCACCAAGATCACCGGTAAAGCTGGCTTCCAGCGTTACATCTTTTTCATCAACACCCAGCTTATCGACAATAATAGCTTTTACTTTCGTTGCAATTTCAGACATGTTTATTTAATTTTTTATGATTAACAAATTGCAAAGAAACGAAAAAAAAATCACATACGCATATTTTTTAACAATTTTTCTTTAACACTCGACTGTTATAATATTGTAAAACAATAAAATAAATTGTATATTTTTCAATCGTTTAGAAGGTGTTTTTGTGACAAAAAATGGTATTTTTGAAGTAATTTTTAGACGAATTATGTTAAAATCGCAACAATAATTGAAGGCAGATATATTATTTTTCGCAGAAATACAACAATTAGAGATATTTAGCGTTATTATTAGATAAAAAAATTGAAAAATATGATACGATTAGCAATATTGGCTTCGGGCAACGGAACAAATGCTCAACGCATTAGCGAGTATTTTGCCAACCATGAAAAAGTAAAGGTTGAATGTATAATATATAATCGCCGCAATGCATACGTGGCAGAACGTGCCAAACAATTGGGGGTGCCTGCCCAATATTTTGGACGGGACGACTTTTATAGCAACAGGCGCGTACTTAATTATTTAAAGGAACACGAGATCGACTGGGTGATTTTGGCAGGATTCTTGTGGCTGGTGCCTGAAGATTTGTTGGAAGCCTACCCCGACCGCATCATCAACATCCACCCTGCCTTGTTGCCTAAATATGGCGGCAAAGGGATGTATGGCGAGCATGTGCACGAGGCCGTGATAGCCCATCACGAGAAAGAAAGCGGCATCACGATACACATCGTCGACAACCGCTATGACTGCGGCACCACGCTATTCCAAGCCAAATGCCAACTCACCGACGAGGATACTCCCGAAACTTTGGCGGCAAAGATACACGAATTGGAACAGACGTATTTCCCTGTGGTGATTGAGAAGACGGTGTTATGAGAATTGCTGTCAACACCCGCTTGTTGCTTGCAGGCAAGATGGACGGAATAGGTTGGTTCACAGCCGAAACTGTACGCAGGATTGTCCTCGCGCATCCCGAGCACGAGTTCTACTTTTTCTTTGACCGCAAGCCCGATGCCCAATTCTGCTTTGCGCCCAATGTGTATCCTATCACGCTTTGTCCGCAAGCACGGCATCCTATATTGTGGTATCTCTTTTTTGAGGTAAGTATTCGTCACGCTTTGAAGAAATACAAGATAGACCTTTTCCTTTCGCCCGAAGGGTATATGTCGTTGGGGACTAATGTGCCCACACTGATGGTCATTCACGACATCAATTTTGAGCACAGCAAGGACTATCTGAAGCCTTCACACCAAAAGTATATGACCTATTTCACACCCCAGTTTGCCCGCTATTGTAGCCGTATTGCTACCGTATCGGAGTTTTCGAAACAAGACATTGTCGCAACATACCATATTGAGCCTGAGAAAATTGATGTGGTTTACGATGGAGCTCACGAAGGCTATCACCCCCTCAATGCCGCACAACAACAAGAGACGCGTAATAAATATGCTGATGGGAAACGCTATTTTATATTTATTAGTACAATAATAAAAAGGAAAAATCTGGCCACATTGCTTACCGCGTTTGACAAATTCAAACAAAGTGATGTGGAGGATATGAAACTTGTTGTGGTAGGACAACAGGTGTGGTGGCAAGATGAATTGAAACATGCTTACGACACGATGCAGCATAAGGATGATGTCCTTCTCGTTGGTCGGGCCGAACCCGAAGTGCTATCCCGACTATTGGCATCAGCCACTGCATTAGTGTATCCTTCTTTATTCGAAGGATTTGGAATACCCATTCTTGAGGCTTTCCATGCCGAAACACCTGTCATCACTTCCAACTGTACCTCTATGCCCGAAGTGGCGGGAAATGCGGCTATTTTGATAGAACCCACCGATGTGGATGCTCTTTGTGGAGCACTTTCAAAAGTGGCTTTTGACCCTGAATTGTGTGCTGATTTAATTGCCCGAGGTCGCGAACAACGCAAAAAATTCAGCTGGGACATCACAGCAGAGAAACTGTGGCAGAGCATGATGAAGACATATTCAACAAACCGATAATCTATTATTACACAATGAAAAAACTATGGATTAGTTTAGGTTTGATGGTCGCCATCGTAGGTATCAGCAAAGCACAGGAAGTCTCAAATAACGATAGCACCACCCATACTAATTTGGTCTTCAACGGGTCGTTTGAAGATTACCGCACTTGCCCTCGAAAAGTGGACGCCTTGGGCGTTCTAACCTTAGTGGAAGGCTGGTACCAACCCACGCGCGGAAGTGCCGATTATTTCAATGTCTGCGGTACCCGCGAATGCGGTGTTCCCAAGAACAAACTCGGCGAACAATCGCCCCATAGCGGAAACGGTTATTGTGGCATCTATTGCAGCAAAAACAACTATCGGGAATATCTTCAAACTCGATTGCGCCGACGACTTCACCATGGAGACAGCATACAGATAACCTACTATGTGAGTCTCTCGGAAGAATCGACAGGAGCAATCACAACTATGGGAGCTTTGTTTACCGAGGAAAGCATCAACGATACGGTACGCGGTATTTTGATGCACAAAGAGCAGAACAAACTATCGGATGGTGTCGTTCAAACCATGTTGAGACCCCTCACGCCTCAAGTGGTCAATTTCGACACTCCACTTACCGATACACGCAACTGGCAGTGTATCAGCGGTACATTTGTAGCACAAGGTGGCGAACAATATGTAACCATCGGTAATTTCTACACCATCGAACAATCGGGCTATACCGAACCCGATTCGCTCACCGAACTGCTGCCTGGAGCCTATTACTATATTGATGATGTGACCGTGGAATGCCTCAAATGCGACCCTCCCGAGACCGACGAGGTAAATGTGGATTCTGTTTACCTCACCCAAGAGCAACCGACTTTCAGCGTGGGAGGCACATTCATCATGCACGATATCTTCTTTGAATTTGATAAAAGCACTCTTTTGCAGCAATCCTATTTCGAACTGATGCGCCTGACCTCTCTTTTGGAGACCTATCCCAAAATGCGAATCGAAATACGGGGACATACAGATGCGAAAGGAGCCGACAGCTATAATCTGCGTCTCTCCGAAAACAGAGCCAAAGCCGTGGCCGATTACCTTATTTCAAAAGGTGTCGATGCTAAAAGGATTCGGTATAAAGGATACGGAAAATCGCAACCCATCGACAGCAATGATACCGAAGAAGGTCGCGCAAAAAATAGACGTGTAGAGTTCAAAATATTGGCGTTATAACAACACTCCTAACATAAAAAAGGCTGCCCGATTGAGCAGCCTTTTTTATTGTGAAGTTCCATAGAACTATTCAATCACGCGATAGAAAGAAACGCGACGGTTGACAGCATATTTGAGGTCACCGAAAGCAACGGTCTTACCTTTGTAGTCAACAGTGAGACGATCCTCAGCAATGCCATATCTCTTGACGAGGAGACGCTTGACAGCCTCAGCACGTCTTTGAGAGAGCTTCATGTTATAAGCATCGGAACCAGTGTTGTCGCAGAAACCAACGAGGGTCAGTTTCACATCAGGATTGTCCTTCAGGATGCGGGCGACGGCCTGAACCTTGACGATTTCGGTGTCGTTCACACGATACTCGTTGTTAGCAAAGAGGACGGAGAAGGGCATTGCGTAGTAAGTCATCTGATCGGCTTTGAGCTGGTCGATAATGCCACTCAAGCTGTCGGAGAGGTGCTTGGTACGAGCTTCGGCATCTCTTCTGATCTTGTCGTTCTCGTTGTTGAGGTCTTTGACCTGGTTTTCGAGTTTCTTGATGTTCTCATTAGCCTTAGCAATCTCATTGTTTGCAGCCTCAACCTGGCTGTTGCAAGCGTCGAGAGCTTCCTGGTTGACATAGTTGCGCTGATCGAGGAGAGCACGGTCGGCAGCGGTCAGACCAAAGTTATACATCCAACCAACCTTTGCGAAGAAATTGTCGGGTTGGAAGCTGAAAGAAATGTCTCCCACGCAGTCCAAACCAATTTCTGCGAAAATGGTAGAATGTTTGCAAACATCGAAGTTGAGACCAAGACCCATGTCTGCGGCAAGGGCGAGATGGCCATACTTGTCATACATCCGGTTGATAGCCATACCTCCGTCGGCAAACAGATAGAAATGCTTGGCGAAGTTCCAGCTGAAACCGAGCAGACCGAGACCGTATCTGTCCATGTTGCCTTCATCGGCAGTGGCAAAAACGGCGGGAGCGTTGGCAATCAAACGCATTTTCCAGTTCCAGTTGAGCTGTTTGGTCAGACGGATTTCAAAACCGACATTGCTGTGCTGGGTGAAATTCCAAGAGCTGTTCACATCCTTGGTGTACATGGCTGCACCACCGAGAGACCAATTCGACCAAAATCCGTAACGCGGAAAGGCCTCGTTTTCATTTTGTGCAAAAGTACTGCCTGCAAAAGCAATAAGACAAAGCAGTACAGCGATTTTTGATACTTTTTTCAACATGTTGTTAAACTTATAGTTATACTTATTATTATTAATTTTTTGCCTATGTTTCAAAATGCAAAGATACGACTTTTTTTTTATTCGCAAAATATTTTTTTGTAAAAAATTGAAAATTTGCATTTTTTGACAATTATTAACAAGTTACTAACACGCCTACCCGAGAGAAGGGTCAGATGCGTCACCAATCTATTTCGCAAATCCATCCTCCACCTTTCAAGCAGTTATCCCATAACCTTTCAAATAACGGAATGATAAATATAGGATAAATGGCAGAGAAACGATGACCACAATACATCCTTTCCCGAAATTATTATCAGAAAAAAGTCCCTCTTTCAAAAATTTTGCGTATTTTTGCAAATCGAATATAATAGAATAATACATACTTTTTATGAACGCAATAAACATCGATATCAAACATGCGCTGCCGTTTGTGTCACAGGACGAACTGACTGCCATACAAAGCGAAATTCTGGCTGCAAAGAAGACCCTGCTCTCGGGTTCAGGCCTCGGAAACGACTTTTTAGGATGGGTAGACCTGCCCAAGGATCTCTCGCCCGAAATCGTAAGCAACATCAAGGCCGATGTGGCCCGACTGGCACCCAAAAGCCAGATTTTCGTGGTCATAGGCATCGGAGGCAGCTACCTCGGAGCCCGTGCCGTGATTGAGGCGCTCCAATCTGAATTCGCCTCCTTGCAGGGGGGAGCGAACCCCTTTGTAGTATATGCCGGCCACACCCTCAGCGAAGACTACTATAACCAGTTGCTGCAACTGCTTGACAAAAAAGACTATTCCCTCGCCGTAATCTCCAAATCCGGCACAACCACCGAACCCGCCGTAGCCTTCCGCATCATCAAGGCCCATCTTGAGCATAAATACGGCAAAGCCGAAGCCGCCAGCCGCATCATCGCCATCACCGACGCCCGCAAAGGCGCCCTCCACGACATCGCCCTACAGGAGGGGTTCCGCACCTACGTCATCCCCGACAATGTGGGAGGACGCTTCTCGGTGCTTACCCCCGTAGGACTGCTCCCCATAGCCATGGCAGGCTTCGACATCGAGCGCCTGCTGCAAGGTGCCCGCGACATGCGCGAAATCTGCCTCAACAGCGACATGTATGAGGACAATCCCGCCCTCCTCTATGCCGCCGTGCGCAACATCCTATACCGCAAAGGCCGCAAGGTCGAGATACTCGAAAACTTCGTCCCGCACCTGAAATATATCAGCGAATGGTGGAAACAGCTTTATGGCGAAAGCGAAGGTAAGAACGGCAAAGGCATCCTGCCCCACAGCCTCAGTTTCACCACCGACCTCCACTCTATGGGACAATATGTGCAAGACGGCGAAAGACTGATGTTTGAAACCGTCATCAGCGTAGCCTCGCCCAACAGCAATGTCACCATTCCTTCAGATGAGCAGAACCTCGACGGCATCAACTACCTCTTGGGCAAAAGCCTGACCGAAATCAACCACAATGCCGAACTCGGCACCATCCTGGCTCACAAAGACGGCGGGGTGCCCGTGCTGCACATCGAACTGCCCAAAGTCGACGAATATGTCCTCGGACAACTCATCTACTTCTTCGAATTTGCCTGTGGTGTCAGCGGCTATACCCTCGGAGTAAATCCCTTCGACCAACCTGGCGTGGAAGCCTACAAGAAGAACATGTTCCGCCTCTTAGGCAAACCTGGCTACGAAAAATAAGTTGTGTCGCAATTGCCATAACTATAGCAGATAATTTAAGTTAGGGCCATTTGGGGCCCTAACTTAATATTTGTCATTAACGTGTCGTTTCGATGTCATTAATGCCAGCGATTTGTCATTTGCTTCATCGAAAACGACAACATCACTACAGCTTTTTTTATCGTTACCTATTTTAACATTTCGCTCCATTATTGCGTTCTTTGCTCTTTCATTATATCTCAACTATTGGTGGGACAATATTGGGAGAATATTGGGAGAATATTGGGAGAACCTGTTTGCCACACCTATGCATTGTTTAACATAGTTTAATATATTTGTTAAAACGCTCGGTACGAAAACTAAGTGTTTTTTATACACAGGAAAGTGCTTTATCAACAATTTGCGAGCATTCACGTTTTCCTTTCCATATTATGTATGGCACCCGCCCAATTCTCAATTGCACTCCCACTTTCGGCCACAAAGTGCCCTCCAAATGAGGTTGGGATGCCTAAATTCCGTGCCATTGTTATGTGCTCCGAGAACAGGGAAAAGCATCAAAACAAGGGGGTTTGCATGTTTTTTGAGGCCTAAACGGCCAGATTTTGACATATTCTGTCACGTTTACGAGGGTCGGCATCTGGGTGTCGTTGTTTTATCAATATCGTATTTTATTGTCTTCTTGCTTTTTAGGTGAATTTGAAATTTGTTTTTTTGCCACTTTTATTACAATTACAGTTATTACAGTTGTTTTTTGAGGGGTTACTTTCTTTTATAATTATACTTATTTAATTATATATTAATTAGTTATATATTATATAAAGGTAGGTGTGTAATGCATTTTTTTAACTGTAATAACTGTAATTGTAATGCGGATGTTAGTTAAATTATTGTTTATTTGCTTTTTAGGTAAATTGCGAATATCTAAATCTGACAGTTGACAATCTGACAATTGTTTTTTGAGGGGTGCAATTCATCTTATTTATTATCTATGTATCTATATATTAATTAGTTATATGAAAATAGGAAGAGATTGTTGTCATCCTTTTTTTAACTGTCAGAACTGTCAGTTGTCAAATATCAGATAAGCGGCGAGGCTATTGTTTGTGGCGTTCCTTGATTTTGAGGAAGCGTTTCCATGCCGAGAGATCGAAGAGGCTGGAATCGGTAGTGGCGGTGTAAGTGAGCAAGAGGCCTATGGGGAGGTATACGAATGAGGACACCCACATGCCGACCGGTCCCATAGCTCCTTCGCGGACTGATTTTTCGCATATCATACCGATGACGTAGTACATGACAAAGAACACTACCGAGGCTACCAAGGGCATTCCGAGACCGCCTTTACGGACGATGGAGCCAAAGGGAGCCCCGATGAAAAAGAGCAGTAGGCAAGCCACAGAGAGGGTGAATTTGCGCATCCACTCGATGTAGTGGCGGTTGATGTATTCTTTGTCAGATTTAATGAAAGAGTTGTACATCTGCACGTCGCTGAGGGCGTTGGAGGCTGTGGCTCGGGCTTGGGAGAGGTATTTTTGTCGAGCCACGTCGCTGGTGTCGCGCACCAGTTGGAGGACATCGGTGTAAGCGAGGGTGTCGTTCTTGGAGGCGGTAGCCCGATAAACGCGCATTTTGTCGAGCATCACGGTTTGGAACTCATGGTAGCGATCGCCTAATTGTGCTTCGAGGTTGCGGACGGAGGTGTCGAGCTGTGCCACGTTCATCATTTGGACACTTCCGTTGAAGAAGTCGTCGTCGCTTTTGCTGAAGGCGAAGGAGGAGATGTCGAAGGTTAGTACCTGTTCTTCGAAGCCGATGTTGGTGAGGGGGCGCGAGAGGTAGTTTTCGCCGTTTGAGGGCTGGCTGTAGGTGTGGCCGTCGTAGAGGGTGAAGAGGAGGTAGTGGTCGTCGGGAGTGGACTGCATGTAGCCGTGGTCGGCCACGATGATGTTGGTTTGTGAGATGCCGTGGGTGTGGTCGTAGATGATGATGTCGCGGAGTGTGCGTCCGTCAGGATCTTTTTTGTTGACACGGATGACGTAGCCATCAATTTCATCGTAATACTCGCTGGGACGGATGCTTACGGCAGGTTTTTTGCGTTGCACGTCGTAGAGGGTGGTGCGGTATTTGTACATGGCCACGGGGAGGACGTTGTTGGAGAAGTAAAAGGCCACGCCTGTGAGCAGGAGAGCGATGAAGGCCAGTGGCATCATAATGCGGCTGAGGGATATGCCTCCGGCTTTCATGGCGATGAGTTCGTATTTTTCGCCAAAGTTGCCCATGGTCATTATGGAGGCGAAGAGCACGGCGATAGGGAGTGCCATCGGTACGAAGGTGGCAGAGGCGTAGAGCATCAGTTCGGCGATGATGCCGAAGTCGAGCCCTTTGCCCACAAGGTCGTCGATATACTTCCACACAAACTGCATCAGCAGCACAAACACCGCTATGGCGAATGTGAGCAGAAGGGGTCCAAGGAAGGACTTGAGTATAAGACGGTCAATGCGTTTCATTGGGGTTCGAGGGTTTGAAGTTTTGAGTTACTTCATTAAAACCAGCCGCGGAAAAGTCGGATGAGGTCGTTGCCATTGGCTACCACAAGCAGCAGCAACAGCAGCACAAGACCGATATATTGAATGACATTGAGCACCTTTTCGTTGACGGGGCGTTTGGTAATCATCTCCCACAGGGTGATGACGATGTGGCCGCCGTCAAGGCCTGGGATGGGGATGATGTTCATGAAGGCCAGTATGAGGGCCAGTAAGGCGGTCATGTTCCAGAAACGGTACCAATCCCACACATCGGGGAAGAGGCTGCCCATGGTGATGAAGCCGCCGAGGCTCTTGGCTCCGTTCTTGGTGAAGAGTATTTTGAGTGAGGAAACATAGTTGACCAGGGTCTCCCAGCCGTATCTTATGCCGGCAGGAATGGCCTCAAAAACGGTGTAGTCGATATGTTTGACTTCGTAGATCTCAAAGGGATTGGTAGAGAATGCGCCAATTTTGCCGTCGCTGGAGAGGCTTACAGGCACTTCGGTGTACACGTTGTTGCGGTAAAGTCCGATAAGCACGTTGCTATCGGCATATTGCGGCAAGATGTTGCTGAATTCGGCTGCGGTGGGGGTGGCAACTCCATTGACACTCACAAGGCTGTCGCCTGCCATAAGGCCGTCGCGTTTGCCGATGCTGCCTGCGGTGAAGTCTTGAATCACAAAGGGGAACCGTACAGACATCAGCTGTTTGGGTTGTTCCTCGTTGATGCGGGCGAGCATCTCGTTGCTGATGGGGAAAGAAACGAGGCTGTCGTTGCGCAGCACGGTGACCGCTTTGGGCATACCGATGATGAGTTTTTGGGTGGCATCGACAAAATCGTATTGTTCCTCGCCGTCGATGGCGTAGATGATATCGCCGTTTTGGAAGCCCTCATCGAGCAGAATCTGGTGATATTCGTAACCCATCTTGGCGTTACGCAGAGGCAGTTCGTCGGTGCCCCAATGGGCAAATATGCAGGCATAGATAATCAAGGCCGAGACGAAGTTCACCAACACACCGCCTGCAATGATGCAGAGCCGTTGCCAGCGGGGTTTGGTGCGGTATTCCCACGGTTGGGGGGTACTTTCGAGGTCGTTGGCATCTTTGGTTTCGTCAATCATGCCGGCGATGTCGCAATAGCCGCCCAGTGGGATCCAGCCGAGACCCCAGAGGGTGTTATTTTGGTCTTCGGGGCTGAGATTTTCATTATTCCATGATTCGGGAGTTTCGGAATTGAAGAAGAGGAAATGCCATTTGCCGTTGAACTTACGGGCTTTCAAGAGGGAGAATTTCCAGTTGAAAAACACATAGAAACGGTTAACGCGGGTATGGAAAAGTTTGGCAAATCCCAAGTGTCCGAGTTCGTGTGTCACGACCAATAGTGACAAGCTGAGTAGTAAGGCTAATGCTTTCATGCAGTTGTATTACAAAATATCTATTAGTTAAGACGAACGGTGAGAGATGATGGATGACAAAGGGCAGAAGCCGAACTTTCATCTGTCATCTTTCAACAGTCATCAAAAATATTATAACGCATAAAAAAGAATAATATTATATACCTTTATCCTTTTAGTGCATTTTTTCTTCGGAAAGGTGCATGTCTCGAAGTTGGGAAAAATATTTTTTCGTTTTTCGCTTGTGCTTTCATTTTTTTTGTGTAATTTTGCAGATATGAAAATAGCCGAGGCCATACAGCATTTTGCCGACTATGTCGCCATTGAACGTCGGTTGTCGCCCACCACACTACGCTATTATGTAAGTGAGGTGGAAAATTTTGGCCGTTTTTTGGCCTCGCAGCAGATTTTCGACCTGGAAGAGGTGGAAGCCCGCGAGGTACGAGCCTGGCAGATGAGCCTCATCGAGGCAGGCGAAGCCCCAGGCACAGTAATCAAACAGATTGCCGCGCTGCGGGCATGGTTCAAATATCTGCGAAAGCAGAAGTATTATGAGCACGACATCATGTCGAAAATCACCCCTCCCAAAGCCCCCCAACGGCTACCCATCTTCTTCCGCGAAAGCGAAGTGGAGCAAATCTACAGCGAGCCTTCAGACACCTTTCGAGGGAAGATGGAGATGTTGGTGCTACGGATGCTGTACGAGACGGGAATGCGCCGTTCGGAGCTGGCCATGCTCACCGTGGCAAGCGTCGACCTCTCCGCCCTCAGCATAAAAGTGCTGGGAAAACGCAACAAAGAGCGAATAATTCCTATAGAAAATGAATTGGCACAAAATATTATTCGTTATCTTGCGTTAAGAGAGTGTGTGCTGGCAGAAAGATGTGCCGAAAACCCGAATGTGGAGCCCACCAATCGGCTGCTGATAACCGAAAAGGGGAGACCTGTGAGCGACGGCATGGTGTATAAAATTGTAGAGAAATACATGTCGCCCATCTCACGAGCCGAACGCACAAGCCCGCACGTGTTTCGCCACACGTTTGCCACACACATGCTCAACGAGGGTGCCGATATCAACGCCATCAAAGAACTGTTAGGCCACAGTTCATTGAACTCTACAGAGATATATACCCATGTGAGCAGAGAACATTTGAAAGAAACTTATAAACACGCCCATCCTCGGGCAATTAAAAAATAAGGAGGTAATTATGAACACAACCATCAATGCTGTAAAATTCAAGGCAGATGAAAAACTGGAAAAATTTGTCGCCGAGAAGGTCGCCAAATTGGACCGTCTGATTGACAATGCTACCAAATGCGAGGTCATCTTGAAAGTCGACAAACCCGAAAGCGACAACAACAAGATTGCCGAGATCTCAATGAACCTGCCTGGTCAGACACTCTTCAACAGCAAACAGGCCAACACTTTTGAGGAGGCTGTTGCCGAATGTGTGGACTCGATGAAAGTCCAAATCGACAAATACAAAGAACGTTACAAATAATCTTTGAGACGGGAGTTGAGTGATGACAGATGAGAGCGGGCAGAAGCCATATTTTCTATTGTCGTCTCTCAACTTACAACTAAAAAAGAGGATGTCCTTTTGAGACACCCTCTTTTTTTGATTCGTGCGGACTTCGACTATTTGTCAAGTTCCTGCTGACGCAGATGCTGGACATAGATAGCTTTCTGTCTGCGTTCCCTGTTGACAACAGAAGGTTTGGTAAATTTCTGACGGTCGCGAAGTTCTTTCACAACACCAGTTTTTTCGAATTTTCTTTTGAGTTTCTTGAGAGCTCTCTCAATGTTTTCACCTTCTTTAATAGGAACTACGATCATTTTAAATACCTCTTTCTTGTTAAGGATTGATAAAAAATTGTTTATTTAGACTTTTATTGTCTTCTAAAACTTAGAACTGGAGATGGCCCTGAGCGGCTGCATCGTTAAGAGCGGCAAGAATGCCTTTCTTGTTGATGATACGCATACCTTTGGCACTCACTTTGAGGGTGATCCACATATCCTCTTCAGGAATGTAGAACTTTTTTGTCTGCAGGTTGGGGGCAAAAGTGCGTTTGGTGTGGATGCGGGAGTGGGAAACATTGTTACCGCGGATAACTTTTTTACCAGTGATTTCACAAATCTTTGACATGATGACTATAATTTTTATTGTTTATTTACGTTATTATTTATGCGTTTTTTTTCGTGAAAAACGGATGCAAAAGTCGGACTTTTTTTTCAATTGACAAAACTTTTGACGCCTCCAAAAACGTAAAAAAAATATTTTTAACATATTGACAAATGTATATTACTAATAAATAATTAAATATAAAATTGACAAAATAATTTTTTAACATTAATTTTTCAGACACTTAGCATATAATAACCTGTTCAAAACTCAAAAACAGCCCCCCGAATTTCAAAAATTAGCTCTTTCTATGTTTGCTAAAAAACTACTCAACTGGTATGCCGAAGAAGGCCGCCGACTCCCCTGGCGGGGAATCCAAAATCCCTACTTTATATGGCTGTCGGAAATAATCCTTCAGCAGACCCGCATCGAACAAGGACGTGCCTATTACGAACATTTCATCACAGAATACCCCACTGTGCGCCACCTGGCCGACGCCACAGAGCAGCAAGTCCTCAAAAGTTGGCAAGGATTGGGCTACTACTCCCGAGCCCGCAACCTCCACGCCGCAGCTCAACATATCGCCTACGATTTGGGCGGACAGTTCCCCGACACCTACGAAGGCATCCTGTCCCTAAAAGGGGTCGGACGCTACACTGCAGCCGCCATAGCCTCGTTCGCCTTCCGCCTCCCCTACCCCGTCATCGACGGCAATGTCTACCGCTTCATCTCACGGATGTACGGCATATACACCCCTATCGGCACCGACAACGCCTACAAAGAATTTGAACACCTGCTGCTGCATCTGATAGACCCCCAACGACCCGACCTCTTCAATCAGGCTTTGATGGATTTCGGATCCACCTACTGCAAACCCACTGGCAGCGACTGCCAGCACTGCATCTTTCGGCAGGAATGTGTAGCCTTTCGTGAAGGGAAAGTAAACCTCCTTCCCGTCCGTCCCACACCCATCGAGGTAAAAAACCGCTACTTTTATTATATCGACATCCGCTGGGAAGAAAACTCAGGCCAGCACCTGCTGGTTCATCAGCGCGAAGCAGGCGATATATGGCAGGGACTTTACGAACTCCCCCTCTACGAAACCAGCGAACCCATCGCCCAAGACAAACTGCTCTCGCAACTCTCGGACAAAGCCAACGCATGGACAGGATGCGAAAACGTCCAGACAACCCTCGGGCCATCGTTGAAACACCAGCTCACTCACCGCCTCATCCACGCCCAATTTGTCCAAGTAAAATATGGCGCCCGACCCCTCAAAATACCCGAAAAAATGCGGTCAGTAACCCTATCCGAATTAAAAACTCTCCCTATTTCGCGTTTGATAGACAAGTATTTGTCCAAATTGTGAATATCTTTATATCCATAGTTGTCCAAAAAGTATTATCTTTGCACCACTTTTCGTAATAGAAACAAGCAAAAACTAAGAGATTTTTTGACAAACAAAGTAAACGATTAAAGTCAAAGTTATGATTGGAGTAAACAAAGTAATTCTCATTGGAAATTTGGGTAAAAATCCTGACGTTGTCGCCTTTTCTCAAGACCGACGTGATGAAACCTCAGGCGTAGTCAAAAAGGCCTCCTTCCCCTTGGCAACAACCGAATACCGCAAAACCCGCGACGGCGAGCGAGTGGAACAAACCGAATGGCACAATGTCGTCTGTTGGCGTTCTCTGGCCGAGATAGCCGAGAAAATCCTCCGCAAAGGCAGCCAGATTTACGTCGAAGGCAAATTGCAAACCCGCTCATGGGAAGACCGTGACGGCAACAAACGCTACATAACCGAGGTGGTAGCCGACAACTTCACCGTGCTGGCCAACCGCAACCACCCCGACGATATGAACAACCGCGAGCACGACCCACTGTCGTCCATCCTCAACAACGACACCGAACCCCTCGGCGACCTCCCGTTCTAAACAACCTCAAAAGAAACATAAAGCCAGAAGCCCCAAAGCCTCTGGCTTTTTTTGTGTACGGAATTCATTGAAAAATAATAATATATTAATCTTGATATTACGTTGATTTATACTGAAAATAATATAACCTTCTTCTGTGAATAATTGATACCTAACCAAAATACCCTCATCACAAAAATAACTTGAGGGTGGTTCATTTTGTAAAAATACGAACTTATTTTGAAATAATGAACATCGGGTAATTAAAGAACAAAGAATTTTATTGTTTTCAGCAAAAATCGCCCCACAATGCCCCACACCATCCCCGAAGAAATGAAGTGATGACCTAGGTATGACCAAGGACTGACCTAGGTATGACCTAGGACTGACCTTGGTATGATACCTTGGTTGATCCTTGGTCATACCTTGGTCAATCCATGGGTGAACCTTGGTCATTACGGGGTCACCTATCGGGCTCGACTGCGGGACTTGTTGCTAAAGAAAACAATAGCCTCTACACAATAATATCAGATTTTGTACGTTATATTAAAAATGAAATAATATTTTGCGCCATGCTGAAGAAGATGCCGATAGGCAAACAGGATTTTGAGATGCTCCGCAAGGACGGCTATGCATACGTGGACAAGACTCGTCTGGTGTATCAGATGGTGGACACGGGGAGCTACTACTTTTTGTCGCGTCCGAGACGTTTCGGCAAGTCGTTGCTCGTCTCGACTCTGAAGGCCTATTTCGAGGGCAAGCGCGAAGTGTTTGAGGGATTGGAGATTGCCCAATTGGAACACGAATGGACTGTGCGGCCCGTGCTGATGCTGGACTTGAACACCAACAAGTACGATACCCCTGAGGTGCTGGAAAAAAAACTTGACGAGTCGTTGCGGCAGTGGGAGGAGAAGTATGGCTGCGAGCGTGCCGACCTGCCCTTGGGGATGCGGTTTGAAAACGTTATCCGAAAGGCCGCCGAGAAGACGGGGCATAGGGTAGCGATACTTGTGGACGAATACGACAAGCCCATGCTTCAGGCCATCGGCAAACCCGACTTGCAACAAGCTTATCGCAACACCCTGAAAGGTTTCTATGGCGCCTTGAAGTCGATGGACTCATACATTAAGTTTGCCTTCCTGACAGGCGTGACCAAGTTCGGCAAAGTGAGCGTGTTCAGCGACTTGAACAATCTTAAAGATATTTCGATGGATGTCCGTTTCTATGACATTTGTGGCATCACGCAGCAAGAACTTCTCACCTATTTCGCCCCCGAGGTGGAAGCTTTGGCTCAAGCCAACGGTATGACGAAAGAAGAATGTGTGGAAAAACTGCGAAAAGAGTATGACGGCTACCATTTCCACCCGAATGTGCAAGGTATGTATAATCCTTTCAGTGTGCTGAATACTTTGGACAGACAAGAGTTTGGCAGCTACTGGTTCGAGACGGGCACCCCAACTTATTTGGTGACGTTGTTGCAGATGCACGAATACAATCTGAAGGAGATGGCACAATCGGAGGTGATAGCCGATGTGCTTAACAGCGTGGACATTGCCTCTACCAACCCTATCCCCGTCATCTACCAAAGCGGCTACCTGACCATCAAGGATTACGACCCCGATTTCAAGACCTACACCCTCGGCTTCCCCAATGCCGAAGTTGAGGAAGGCTTTATCAAATATCTCCTGCCGCACTACACAGCGGTGGACGAGGTCGGGACAGGTTTTTGCATAAAACAGTTTGTCAAAGATGTGCGCGAGGGGCGTACCGAACAATTCGTGGAGCGACTGCAAAGTCTTTTTGCCGACACACCATACGAGTTGGTGAAGAATTTGGAGAACCACTACCAGAATGTTGTCTGGCTGCTGTTCAAACTGTTAGGATTCTATGTTCAGGCGGAGTACCATACAAGTAGAGGCCGCATCGACCTGGTAGTGAAGACGAAGGACTACTGCTATGTGATGGAGTTCAAATTGGACGGCACAGCCGAGGAAGCATTGGCGCAAATCAGCAGCAAGGACTATGTTTTGCCCTTCCAAATGGAGCACCAGCAAATCATCCGCATAGGCATGAACTTCGACCCCAAGACCCGCAACATCGAGCGGTACTTAGTAAGATAACATCTAACCATAAGTGTGAAGAAACCTAACTTCTCAAGGCTCAAAATGAGCCCCCAATATTTTGTGTTTTGCTATTGACAAAAAGGGTGCGTATAATAATAAACGTGTTTTTGCGTTATTGAAGTATGCAATTAGAACTACTCTCCCCCGCCAAAAACTACGAACAGGGCATCGAGGCCATCAACCATGGTGCCGATGCGGTATATATAGGTGCTCCGACTTTCGGCGCCCGTGTGGCCGCCGGAAACAGCATTGAGGATATTGAACGGCTGGCACGATATGCCCACTTGTATCACGCCAAGGTGTTCGCCACGGTGAACACCCTGCTATTTGACGACGAGGTGGAAGATGCCGTGGCTTTGCTACACCAACTATACAATGCCAGCGTCGATGCAGCCATCATTCAGGATTTGGGACTTTTGACATGCGACCTTCCCCCTATCGAACTCCATGCCAGCACACAAACCCACAATGCCAGTGTGGAGCGAGTGAAGTTCATGGAGCAGGTTGGTTTCAAAAGAGTTATATTGGCGCGAGAGACCTCGTTGGAGCAGATACGGGAAATTCGGAACCAGACGCATGTTGATTTGGAAGCCTTCATACAGGGGGCATTGTGTGTGAGCTATAGCGGTCAATGCTATATGAGCCAATATCTTAACGACCGAAGCGGCAACCGAGGTTGCTGCGGACAGCCATGTCGCTCCACCTACGACCTTTACGACGCTGAGGGACATCTGCTCCGCAGGAACGAGCATCTGCTGTCGCTCAAAGACTTTTCTGCAGCGCAACATATTAAAAGTATGATAGATGCGGGTATTTCGTCGTTCAAAATCGAGGGACGGCTCAAGGATATGAGTTATGTGAAGAACGTGACGGCCTACTATCGCCAACTATTGGACAACATCATGGAGAATAACGGCCATTTGGAGGCGGCCTCCTCGGGAAGGTGCAAACATTACTTCATGCCCGACTTGGAAAAGACTTTCAATCGCGGTTTTTGCGACTATTTCCTTAAGCATCGGCAACATATAGCCACGATGAGCACCCAAAAATCCATCGGCAAACGGCTAGGAACAGTGGTCAAAATAGACCGCAACAACATCACACTGAAGACACGCGAAACCCTTGCCACTGGTGACGGATTGTGCTATTTCAACGCCAAAGGCGAACTGGAGGGTTTCTTTGTCAACCATGTGCAAGGCAATACTTTCCAACCCAACCGTATGCCCGACAGTTTGCAAATCGGGAGCGAATTGTGGCGCAACAATGACCAAGCGTTTGAGAAACTACTACAAGGCCGTTCAAGCAGCAGAAAAATAGCTGTAAAAATCATACTTGCAGAGACTTGTGATGGCTTTGAACTGACAATAAAAGACACCGATGGTTGCCAAACAACCGCCACCTCCACTTGTGCCAAAGAGCCCGCACAAAATGAGGCACGGGCATTAGATCAGATTGACAAACAGCTGCGTAAATTGGGCGACACCATTTTTGATGCCTCCGAGGTGGAAAATAATTGCGAGCAAGCCTATTTCTTACCCGCATCGTTCCTCAACGATCTGCGTCGCAAAGCGGTCGCACAACTCGAAGAGGCCCGCATTGAGGCCCATCTTGCACATCGCGGTCACTGTGCCACCCTTGCCGAGCGTATGGACAACCATGCACCCTATTTTGAGAGCGCTGTGGATTACCGTGCCAATATCCTCAACAGCCGTTGTGAGCAGTTCTACCGCCAGCATGGGGTCACCGAACTGGAATACGGATTGGAGAAGACACACGACTATACGGGCAAAGCCCTCATGACCACCAAATACTGTATGCGGTACGAATTAGGTATGTGCCTACAAGGCAAATCAGGAAACAAAGAGGTGTATAGAGGCCCCTTATATTTGCGCAACAACAAGAACTGGTTCCGCTTGGCCTTCGACTGCAAAAACTGTCAGATGCAGGTGCTACTCGCCGAAAAAGGCACCCTTGATAGCAAAAATAAGTAAGAACAATACCGCGATAAGCTGCCAACGACGTTCGCGAGCCTCTTTCTTGCGACGTCCCATCATAATGCCCAGATAGGAAAGCAGCAACACCACTACTGCCAAAGGAATGGAAGAACGCCAAAGTTCGTTTTCGATCAAAACCCTGAAGCCCAATGCAAGACCCACAAAAAGCGCATTGGTGCCCGTGGCCACACCGAGAAGGAGAATGGTGCTCCAACGCGAAATGTCGTAAGTGGGATGTTCCTTGGCTTTTGCTTTGTTGCGCATAGCCGAGAAAAGCATTCGCAAAGCCACCACAATCATCAATCCCAAATAGATAAGGTTATCATAGACAGGGAGGTCGAAACGAAGCAGATTGCCTGCCAAAATGCCCAACAAAAGCAGCAAGGCATGTTCGACACCCACCACAAACGAGGCGGCCAAACCTCGGGTGAGGCGGATAGGGTTCTTACGGGCACACATCCGCATAACAATCAACACCGGTATGCCGAGGGCGAAAGAGAGAATGATGTATTCAATAACAGACATAACTTTTACGGGTTAAGGGTTCACATTTCACTATCAGGGGTTAACGAAAGGGTGATAGTAACAAAATCTTGCACACTGAGTTGCTCGGCTCGCAACGAGAGCAACTGGGCAGGCACAGCATCAAGCGACTTGTTGAGCTGCCGAAGAGCATTACGGAGGGTCTTTCGACGCTGGTTGAAGCCTATTTTGACCACCTGGGTAAACAGCTTCTCATCACATTCCAGGGAAGTCACATCATTACGACGCAGCCGAATAACTGCCGATTTGACTTTGGGTGGCGGATTGAAGACATACTCAGGAACGGTAAACAAGTATTCGACATCATAAAAAGCAGAAAGCAACACACTTAAAATACCGTATGTTTTGCTTCCAGGCTTGGCTGCAACACGCTCGGCCACCTCTTTTTGAAACATGCCCACCACTTCGGGAATATGATTGCGATTGTCAAAAACCTTAAACAAAATCTGTGAAGAGATGTTGTACGGGAAATTGCCTATGACGGCAAAAGGCTCGGAGAAAAGAGTGGAGAGGTCAAGTTGAAGGAAATCGCCTTCAATGACATGCAGCGTGGGATAATGGTCATGAAGATAGACAACCGACTCGGTGTCAATCTCAATGGCATGGAAATCGAGTTCGGGCTTGGCATAAAGATATTTGGTGAGCACGCCCATGCCAGGACCTATCTCCAACACATGAGGGGTGGAACCTGTAAGGCTGTCGGCAATCTGCTGGGCGATATGCTCGTCTTTGAGAAAATGCTGACCGAGGTATTTTTTAGCACGAACTTCCATGTATCTTTTTGAATTTAAAATTAAGAATTAAGAATTAAAAGTATGGCTACCGCCCTCATTTCACCATTCACATTTCACTATTCACTTCAAAGCATTATATCGTTTGCGGGCTTGGTCGACAAAAAGGCTGGTGGGATAGTCGAGAATGATTTTCTCGTAGCAATCGCGGGCACGAGCCGCATTGTTCAACTGCTCCTCATTAAGTTGCGCCAAAAGCATCAGGGCATCGTCGGTAACAATCTCTTGCGGATAGACATCCACCAACTGCTGAAGCAAACTGTCGGCCTCCTGATAACGCTGCTGACGAATACGGATCTTGGCCTTTTGCAACAACACCTCATCAAAAAGAGGGTGCGAGAGGGCACTGGTAGAGACATCATCAAAAGCCTCCCACGCCGAATCAAGCATATTGCGGTAAAGCAACAAATCGGCGGCAGCATACTTTTCAAGCATATCGAAAGTGCTGTCCTCCTCCATATTGTCGCTGATAAGCAACGAAAGCTCCATAGCATCGTTGGCTATCAGTTTGCTGGTAGAGGCCCTCAAAACATCGAGCTGCGACTTCGCCCACTCAAAATCGTTGTTATAATACGACAGTTTGGCGTTCTTAAACTTTGCCTGCGAACCCAGCACGTCATTCTTGTTGGCTTTCTCCACCTGCATATACAACAGCGAAGCATCCCACACCTCACCCGCAAAAAGCAGCAAATCGCCGAGTTCGAGTTTCACCTCATCTCGGGTCTTGGTATCCAGTTTGGGCAGATCCAGAATATCATACAAAATATCGGCAGCCGCCTGAACACTATCGGCATAATAAGCCATCAGATAAGAATAGTTTCGCATCAAAGGCACCGTTTGCACATTCTTGCCTATCTCGGCAAAAGTGGCCCGGTAATCGTGCAACAGCGTGTTGAGCGCCTTGGTTTCAAGTGGGAAATTGTGGTTGATGCGGGCAAAACGCACCTCTAAGCCCCCAACCCTGCTATCAACATAATAAGGTCCTTCGGCACCTTTCTTGGCCACAAAGGCGTAGCACTCCTGCGCCACATCGTAATCCTCGTTCGATCGGGCAATAGCGGCCACACGCATCAACGGCTCGCCCCCCATGTCGGGGAAACGGGCATCCACCGCTTTGGCCTGCACCATGGCAAAACGAAAGTCCTTCTGCTGGAGCGAGAACCATATCATCATCTCCAGATACTGCTTGTTTTCGGGATGCTGCTGCACACGCTGGATAAGCGTATTGCGGAGCCCTTCGGCCAACTGGGGATTGGAAGTCTCGTTAAGGGCTCGCTGAAGCGATATCTGGATAGAGTTGAGCATCTGCGGCGAATTGTCGAGCAAGTCGAAATACTCCTGCATCATCGCCTCGTAGTTGCCCGACCGCTGATAAAGGGTGGCCAATTCGCTGACAAAGGCAAACTTGTTTCTCGACTTCTCACGCGCCATGAGATACACACGGATGGCATATTCGGGGTGATTGGCCGTTTCAAACGCCTGTGTGAGTTCGCTGACCTGCTTGGTATCGTAACCCACATTCTCCACCACGTTGCCGAAAATCTTATTGGCCTTCTTCGCCTCGCCCTTGCGCTCGTAAACCATACCCTCGTCAACATAAAGATAGAGGTCTTTGGGGTATTGTTTGATCCGCTTCTCCACCAAACGTTCGGCATCCTTATACTGCAAAAGTTCCAAATACGAGCGATAGAGCATCTGATAATAGAACTTGTTGGGGGCACGCTGGTAGAGGGTCTCATAAATCTCGGCAGCTTGGGCAAACTCACCATTAGTATAGTAATGTGAAGCCAACTGTTCCTGCGACTGCTGTGCGTGGCATAGAACCGACGACAGAAGCAGGAGAGCCAAACCAATCAACCGTGCAAAACGCGCCATAGTCATGATACAAAAAAACCGGAAGTGCGCTCCCGGTATTTGATTTTGTGACTAAGCTGGGATTCGAACCCAGGACCCCATCCTTAAAAGGGATGTGCTCTACCTGCTGAGCTACTTAGTCGCCTAAGTTTTGTGACTAAGCTGGGATTCGAACCCAGGACCCCATCCTTAAAAGGGATGTGCTCTACCTGCTGAGCTACTTAGTCATCCTCATTTTTGAGTTTGCAAAGGTACAACTTTTTTCTCTTTTGGCAAAAATATTTTCGCATTTTCTTTTACCACATATTTTTTAACAAATGTATATCAACATTTTAAAGCACAAACATAAATATATTTTCTTAAAACATTTTGTCAATTAACAAAAGTTTCGTACCTTTGTTTTCTCAAAAAAATGCAAAAATGGACTTAGAAATAAAGATAAAAAAAGGTATTGGCGACGTCACTTTTGACATGCCCATAGAACAAGTCGTGGCAATCCTCGGACAAGCCGACGAAGTGGACAACATTGACAACGCCGAGGACGAGCCCACTACCGTATTGCGATACGAAGACAGCATGACATTGTTCTTCGAGGGTGAAAATCCCATCCTCTCCTGCATCGACATCACCGACGAAGACGCCACCCTCTTCGGCAAAGAGATTTTTGACTTCAACGAAAAAGACATTGTCAAACTGATGGTCGACAACAAATACTTCGAGCAGGATGTCGACACCGAAGAATGGGGCGAAAGACGCATAACCTTCAGCGAAGGCAACATCGACTTCTATTTTGAAGACGACGAACTCATGTCGGTGATTATCGGGAAATAATGGCCAACACACCCCTATTCTCCACCGCCTACCTCCCCTCTGTTGCCTACATGGCCGCACTGGCCAAGTACGACTCTATTGTCATCGAACAGAAAGAAACCTTCCCAAAACAGACCTTTCGCAACCGCTGCATCATTGCCACAGGCAACGGGTTGCAAACCCTCTCGGTGCCCGTGGTGCGCCCCAACGGCAACCACAGCCGCACAGAAGAGATGACCATCAGCTACCACGAGCCGTGGAACATCCAGCATTGGCGCGCCATCGTCACCGCCTACAATGCCGCCCCCTACTTCCTCTACTACCGCGACAGCTTGGAGAAAATACTTCTGCAACCCTACACTCGACTGCTCGACCTCAACCACGACCTGCTGCAATATTGCCTGAAAAAACTCAAAATCAACTGCGACATACACTATTCCGACGATTTCATCACCCCCGATTCGCCCTCTTCTCCCAACAACTACACCCACCTCACCTCCAAGCACTACGAGCCAGCCGCACCCCTGCCCCCCTACAGCCAAGTCTTCGACAGCCGTTTCGATTTCCAACCCAACCTCAGCGTTATCGACCTCCTTTTCAACCTCGGCCCCGAAGCCAAAGACTATCTGCAACAAATCCCCCTTTTGCAATAACTATAAATCAGCGGATTGCAGAATCTTCTAAAGAAGTAGTGCATCATGGAACAATACACAAGTTTTGACGAATACCTTATACAGGGCGAGCCAGACAAACGTCATAAGGCCGAGAACTGGCAAATAGCCATCGGTTTGCAGGCGGTTGATGGTCTCAAACCATCAGCATACCTCATAGAAACGGCACAAAAACACATCGAAGGTGAACTAACCATTGAAGAGGTAAAGAAACGCATTGATGCTTACTACGAAACTGAGGAAGGCCGCAAGCAAGCCGAAGATCACACCGATGAAGCCGACAAGGTGGCATCAAACATTGCCGACCTCTTGGCAGAAGATGCTTTTACTTTCTCTCCAGGACAGTATGCACTCATTCATCGCCGCCTCTTTACAGGTATCATCAAACATGCCGGCGAATATCGCACTGTGAATATCAGCAAACGTGAATGGGTCCTTGATGGTGATTCTGTGTCATATACCCCATTCTATCTTATCTCCGATACTCTCGAATACGAATTCCAGCAAGAGCGTGGATACAAGACCAAGGGTGAAAACAATGAGGCGATTGTGCATCATCTTGCCTCTTTCGTAAGCCGTATCTGGCAGATACATCCATTTATGGAAGGCAATACCCGCACCACGGCTATATTCACCATCAAATATCTCCGCAAATTGGGCTTCCACAAAGTAAACAACGATGCGTTCAAACTGCACTCATGGTATTTCCGCAATGCCCTCGTGCGTGCTAATTACAACAATCATGAACATGGCGTGACCGAAACGACAGCCCTCCTAGAACGCTTCTTCGACAACCTTCTCTTTGATGCCAAGCATGAACTGAACGACAGATATTGCCATGTGTACTGGGAGAACCAAAACGACCAAAATAGTGCAACTGTAAATGCAACTGTAAACGCAACTGTAAACGCGACCGAAAAAGCAGTTCTGACACTTATTGGAGAAAACTGTTTGATTACTTATGACGAAATGGCAACTTCGTTGCACAAAGATCGTACCACAATTTATCGAGCCATCAAGAAACTGACAGAAAGAGGTTTGCTAACACGACAAGGATCAGACAAATCCGGCCAATGGGTAATCATCAACAAGGATGACAACAAATGAGCGTACCGAAGAACTCGTAAGGACAAAACTTGCTTGGGGTTATACCAAAGCCCGTCTGTTAAACTATATACGATAACTATTGCATGATTATTCAGTCGTTACTACGTCACTTACAGGAGCGACCCAGATGCCATCCAGTCGTTAACTACTCATCACCTCACGCTGATTTTGAGACGAAGCCACTACGGACTATCTCCGAAAGAAGTGCAGCATAAAAACCACAGCCATACCAACTGATACAGGTCAAACGTCAGAGAAAAAATTCTCGCTCCAACATACACCAGCCTAAGGAATGATCCTAGGGGACTTTTTATTTATATAATTAAAATCAAATAATAAAATGACTTTTTTGACGTTATTACTTGGACAATAATAAAAGAGACTTATGATAACAGGCGAAATAAAAAACCGAATTGACAGTATTTGGGACACCTTTTGGACAGGTGGCATCACCAACTCTATAACCATCCTCGAACAGATGACTTACCTCTTCTTTATGAAGATGCTCGATGATGCCCAAGTCAAGAAAGAGGCGGCTGCCAATCTGCTTGGCGGCACAGTGAAAGACCCCGTGTTTAAGGATGGTGATTGGCACAACCCCGAAACCGACCGTGATGTGCCATACAACAACCTCCGTTGGCGTACCTTCGTGAATTTCGAAGCAGAGAAGATGTTCCAAACCATCAGCAAGGATGCCTTTGTCTTCATCAAGAACCTCAACGAGGGCAAGGAAAGTGCCTACAGTCGCATTATGGAGAACGCCACCTTCCTCATCCCCAACCCTCGCACCTTGGTCAAAATTGTGGAAGGAGTGAGCAACCTCGACATGAACAACCGTGATACGATGGGCGATGTGTATGAGTACGTGCTTGGCAAGATGGCGGCATCAGGCAACAACGGCCAGTTCCGTACCCCTCGCCACATCATCCGCATGATGGTGGAACTGATGGAACCCACCCTGAAGGATACCATCTGCGACCCTGCTATGGGATCGGCAGGTTTCATCGTGGAGAGTGCCAAGTATGTGCAGGAACACTACAAGAGCGAGCTGCTCAAAAAGGAGAATGCCGAGCACTACAAAAACGATATGCTCCACGGATTCGACACAGACCAAACGATGCTCCGCATTGGTGCCATGAACCTGATGCTCCACGGGGTCGATAATCCCGACATCGAATACAAGGACAGCCTTTCGACCGACAACACCGATACCGAGAAATACACCCTCTGCCTTGCCAATCCACCCTTTGCAGGAAGCATCGACTATGAGGCCACAAGCAAAAGCCTGTTGTCAATCTCCAAGACTAAGAAAACGGAATTGCTTTTTGTCGGTCTCTTTACAAGAATGCTGACCGTAGGCGGCAGATGTGCGAGCATTGTTCCCGATGGCGTGCTTTTCGGCAACAGTACGGGACACAAGAGCATCCGCAAAGAACTGGTGGATAACCAACGTTTGCAAGCCGTGATATCGATGCCGAGTGGCGTATTCCAACCCTATTCAGGCGTGAGCACGGCAATCCTCATCTTCACCAAGACCAACGCAGGAGGAACCGACAAAGTGTGGTTCTACGATATGAAGGCCGATGGCTACAGTCTCGACCAAAAGCGTGATGAGGTGAAGGAGAACGACATCCCTGATGTGATTGCCCGTTTCCAAAACCTTGCTGCCGAGGAGTCACGTACACGCAAGGAGCAGTCGTTCCTTGTCCCTGTGGATGAGATTAGGGCCAATGACTACGACCTGAGCATCAACAAGTACAAAGAGGTAGAGCGAGTGAAGGTGGAGTACGAGAAGCCCGATGTCATCCTTGGAAGAATCGAAAGTCTTGAAGCCCAAATCAACGCAGCTATGTCCGAACTCAAAAAGATGATGTAGTATGAAGCACGATTGGGAATATAAGAAGCTGGGGGAAGTGTGCGAAGTGATAAACGGGTTGTGGACTGGGAAAAAGCCTCCGTTTGTTAAGGTTGGGGTTATTAGAAACACCAACTTCACAAAATTCTGTACATTAGATGACAGTGCTATCTTTTACACTGATGTGGAAGAAAAGGCTTATGCTAAACGCAAACTCCAAAAAGGAGACATTATAATTGAGAAATCAGGGGGGAGTGAGAAACAGCCTGTTGGAAGACCTATCTTGTTCGACTTAGATGGGGAGTATTCATTTAGCAACTTCACCTCTACTCTAAGAATAAATGACGGCACTATATTACCTTCTTTCCTTCATAAAGTATTAGTGAGTTTGTATTTTCAAGGCAAAACACGCCCTCTACAATCTAAAACTACTGGAATACATAACCTTGATTTTAATAAGTTTCTTCGGTTCCAAATTCCTGTTCCGGCGCTTGCGGTACAGGAGCGGATTGTTGGGGAGTTGGACAAGGTGAGAGAAGTGATAGAGAAGAAGAAACAGCAGATGAAGGAACTCGACAACCTCGCCCAATCCATCTTCTATGATATGTTCGGCGACCCCGTAGAGAATGAAAAGGGCTGGGAGGTGAAGAAATTAATAGATGTGTCGTATATTATGTCAGGATTTGCTTTCCCAAGTAAAGAGTTTTCTCAGGACAACCCAATAAAAGTAATAAAAATTACAAATGTAGGTGTAGGGGAATTCATATACGATAACATTTCTTTGCCATCCAAATACGAATCTAAGTCGGAGTTTAAAGCTTGCTTGGGAGATATAGCAATTGCACTAACTCGTACCGTAATATCTTCTGGACTGAAACGTGCCTATATTCCACAGGAATATGATGGAGCTTTAGTTAATCAACGTGTTGCTGTCATAAAAGGCATTTCGGCAGATAATAAATATCTATACTATCTTTTAGGAACAGAGTATGTACGGTCTTATATTATGGAACACGCTTCAGCACTAATGCAACCCAATCTGTCAATAACTGACCTTCGAGCCCTGCCACTTTTCTATCCCCCTCTCCCCCTCCAGAAATCCTTTGCCCAAAAGATTGAGGCGATAGAGAAGCAAAAGGAACTTATTAACCAATCCATCAAGGAGGCTCAGACCCTATTTGATGCCCGTATGGACTACTGGTTTGGAGAATAAACCGATTAGTCCAATTAGCCCAATTATCAAAATTATGGAGAACGACTATCAATTTCTGAAGCAGAAGGGCAATTACAAAGGTC
>JAZUFY010000121.1:0-16149 GCA_045640925.1 Bacteroidales bacterium | reverse complement strand
CAGCGTCACACGGCACGACCCCGAAAAACTCTCCGCGTCGCTATGCCCCATATCCAAATCAAGCGAATAATGCAGCACATCCATCGTGTCCGACTCATGATAACTCGCCTGGCCGTTCACCGACCACACCGCCACAACAGCAGCCAACAAAAAAGCAAACTTCTTCATCCTAAAAACATGTTGAAAAACTCCTCTTCCCGAGGACAGGGGCCATACTCGTGGGCAACGGCCAAACCCTCAAACTCTTCCTTTTTCATTAGTGACTAGTGATTAGTGACTAGTGACTAGTGATTAGTGATTAGGCGGCTACCGCCCTCCCAGTCACAAGTCACTAATCACAATACTATTGTTTTTAAGTCTCAGTAACGAAACACCGCATCAATCACAGCATACTGACAATCATCACCCTACCACCCGAAGCCGACACAATGTCCCGAAACTTTTACACTGCAAATATACAAAAAAATCCGCAATAGTGCACAAAATCTAATCTTTTTTTGTACCTTTGCAATGTTGATGTAGCGAGTCACTGCATCATAAATGATTGAGAAAGCGCATTTTCGCTCTATTCCTCAAACGTAAAACTAGACATTTTACAAGGAAAAAGGAATATTAGGCGTGAAAAGCGTTCCCTTGGATTGTAATCGTAAACCATACGATACATCCATGTGGAGCAGTTCACAGTACCTTTATTAATTTTTCCAGGGAGTCTAGCCCTACGTTTGAGAGTAGAGGAACATGGATGGCTCCACTTTCTTTTAATATCCCCCTGCGACTTCGAGCCGAGATGCAGAAAGAAGTTGCTCCCGACACGGATAAGGGAAAAAACAATGAAAAAACTGGTTATTCTATTAATGTTGGCAACCACTTTTGTGGCCTTTTCACAGTATGAGGTGGATTTTAATAATTTACCTGATATCAAAATACTGTTACTTTAAATGAACAGTGTTTTACTAATCCTGTGGACCTAAGCAAATATTGTAGCAAGAAGGCTCAACAGAATATAACCAATGCTAAAAAATGGCTCATCACAAGCATCGTTTTAGAAGGTGTTGGAGGAAGATTAATAGGTTTGGCATCTATTGAAGAGAAAGAGAAGGGGTATGTTCTTGGATTATTAACAACTGCAACAGGTGCTATATTTGGAATCATTTCTGTGGTTGACTTTGTTTCTCATTTTCAATGGGAGTATCGCCGAAAACAAGTAGACCTCTACCTTGCTCCCAATGGGGTCACGCTCAAATTTTAGTTAGTGCCTATTAGGGAATGATACAAGCGTCGGACATTTCCTTCGACGCTTTTTTCACGTCTAATAGAAAAAAGCAAGTGACCTAGGTATGACCAAGGACTGACCTAGGTATGACCTAGGATTGACCTTGGTATAATACCTAGGTCAGACCTTGGTCATACCTAGGTTAAATCCTGGTCAATCCTTAGTCATTTGGGATTTTCCTATACGACAGGGTGAAGCGGCTTTTTGACGGAGCACGCTCAACGGAGGGGTAATAACGGGTGCTGCCACCTCTCGAGTTGATATGGCATTGTGCCCAACAAATATTGGAAGCAAAGCGAAGTTACCCCAAACACACCTCTTTGCAATATCGAAAAAATCAATCACACGATAGAGAAATTCGGTTTGGTATGGACGAAAGAAAAAGTGTAACTTTGCATCCGAAACCATAACCAAATTATCAACCAACCAAAACCAAATCATTATGTCAATCAAATCATTAAACAAACAGGAGTTCTTGCAGAAAGTTGCAGATTGGGATCATCCCGAACCCGATGGCAGCATCAATTTCAAAGGCCGCCGCCGTATCTTGGTGGACTTCTACGCCACTTGGTGCGGCCCCTGCCAAATGCTGGCCCCCATACTGGAGAAGGCCGCCGAGGTGGTGGCCGACAGTGTGGACTTTTACAAGGTGGACATCGATGCCAATCGTGAAACCGCCCGCGCCTACAGGGTGCGCAGCGTCCCCACGCTCATCCTCTTCCACCCCGATGGAACCATAGAGCGCCGCATCGGCCTCCAGTCCTTGGCCGACCTCGCCAACTGGCTTGAGAGATGACCGTTGACAGATGACAGATGACAGAGGGCGGCAGCCACTGTCATCTCTCATCTTTCAACGGTCATCTGATATGAGGGCTGCCGCCCTTCTTCGAATGAAGAATTAAGAATGAAAAATAAAGAGTGGCTGCCGCCCTAATAATTCTCAATTAAAGAAGGCGGCAGCCACTGTCATCTCTCAACTCTCATCTGTCATCTTTCTTTGGCTCCTATGAGCAGCAACGCTCCAAACACGGCGGCAAGTATTGAAGAGATGAAAATAGCCAGTTTGGCCGAAGCCACCCACACGGGGTCTTCGAACGAGAGGGCCGCGACAAATATCGACATCGTGAAGCCTATGCCTCCCAGCATCGCCCCTCCCACCAAGTGTCGCCAGCCGAGACCCTTAGGCAGGGGGATGCCGAAAAATATCTGCATCGTCGCCGATCCCAGCAGTATGCCGCAGGGTTTGCCCAAGAGCAGTCCCGCCATGATGCCCACGACATAGGGCTGGCCGATCCAGCTGCCCCAGTTGCCCCCTTCGGGGAGCAGGCCGTTGAGGGGTATGGCGGTATTGGCCAGCACAAACAGCGGCAGCACCAGGTAGAACACAGGCCCGTGAAGCCTGCGCTGCAATGTTTGGGCGGGAGCCGTGGGCTGCCCCTCGTAGGCTGGCAGGGCCACGGCAAGGAGTATGCCGCTCAAGGTGGCATGTACCCCCGACCGCATCATCAGCAGCCACAAGGCCACGCCGCCCACGAGGAAGAACACCCAGAACGCCACCGCCTCGCCACGACAGTTGGGCATTGCCGCTTGGCCTATGAGCACCAGCAGGCCGAACAAGGCCACGGCGAGCATCAGGTAGGGCACACTGATTTGCGAGGAGTAGAACACTGCGATGACCACTATGGCGCCGATGTCGTCCACTACCGCCAAAGTGGTGAGGAACACTTTCAGCGCTGCGGGAATGCGGCGCCCCAATACCGCCAACACTGCCAGCACGAAAGCGATGTCGGTGGCCATAGGGATGCCGAAACCCATCTGTGACGACTCGCCCCAGTTCAGCAGCAGATACACCGCAGCGGGTACCGCCATTCCTCCTACCGCTGCCGCCACGGGCACCATGGCTTGGCGAGGCGAATGCAGTGATCCGAAGAGGAACTCATGCTTCAACTCCAGCCCTACCAGCAGGAAGAACACCGCCATCAGTCCCTCGTCAATCCAGTGCGACAAAGGATGTCCCCACGCCTCTCGGTTCCACAGGGCCAGATAGCCCTCCACAGCCGAAGTGTTGGCAAGCAGCAGCGACACCGCCGCACAGCCCACCAGCAGCAGTCCTACAAACGACTGGCTGCGGATGAGCTTGTGCAGCGATGGAGGCAGAAAACTACCGATATTCATAGACCTCTTGAGTTATCGGGTTGCGATGGTTGCGACGAATACTGCAGATATGGTAGACAAACACTGCGACATTGGCGGCCAACGCCACAGCACTGACCACAAAGAGAGCCGTGGGATTGTGCGACGACTGCACGCCCCATTGCTGACTGTCGACAAACATCGGGAAAGTCATCGTGAACATCATCCAAATCGCCAATGTCTGGGCGCGATGTTGCAGCCAGGCTTTGCGTTTGATAAAGAACGCGGGCAGAGTGCCAGCCACCAGGAGGGCAGCACCGGCATAGAAAGCATGGTCGGAAACGCAATTGTAAACATAGGCAAAGTTCCACAAATCGTATGCGATGATCCACCACCATTTCATATCTGGCCAAAGCATATCGCGCTTCTTGTCCTGCGACACATGGATGCCTGTCCAGCCTGAGATGGTCAATATGCACAATATGCCGGCAATGCCGTTCATGATGTTCCACGCTCCCGACATCATCACGACGCCATCGACTACCTGCCCCGTGGCGTGAAGACTATACACCTGGAAATCGCGCACACAGGCCTCGACAATATTGACAGCCAGAATAAACGGCGGGAACAGCAGCAGCCATTTGGGCAGGGGACGTTCTCGAAGCACAGCATTATCGGAATATTCGGTGTCGAACTCCCTCCAGAAACGAAGCAGCAGGAAGCCCAGACACCCCATCAAAGCAGAGAAAACTTTCACCCAGTGAAACCAGGTGCCTGTGCTGGCCCCCGAACCAGGCGTGGCAGTGAAGGGCCACACCGTGAAAGTCAGCACTATCGGGAGAAAAAAGAACATCATCACCGCTATCCAACGTTTGGATCGAGCCAACTCGTTGGCCAGCACCAATGCCAGGGTGACAATGCCCCACATCATTACTTTCCCCCAAGTAAGTCCTTGAAAAATAAAACCGTCGTACATAGTTATTTGGTTATTGGTTATTAAAATTAGATGATAGTTGAGAGATGACAGTTGAGAGATGACAGTTGATAGTTGAGAGATGACAGTTGAGAGATGACAGATGAGAGTTGAGAGATGACAGTGGCTGCCGCCCTAATAATTTTCAATTTTCAATTCTCAATTCTCAATTAAAGAGGGCGGCAGCCACTTTCAACTGTCATCTCTCATCTTTCAACTTACTTCACATCCGCTTTCCACAGGCCGTGGAGGTTGCAGTACTCGTACACTGCCACAGGTTTATCCTTGCAGCAGAATTCTGCCACCGGCTTGTCGTTGGGTTTGAGGTAGGCCACCTGGAACCCATGGGCCGTTTCGAGACAAATAAATTCGATGTGGTGCTCGGGCAGCATAGGATGTTCAGTGCTGCCTACCGTCACACGAAGCGTGTGTTCATCAACATGTGTGATGACTGGCACATGTTTCTCCAATCCCATATCGGCGGTATGGGGGATGATTTCTTCCATAAATTCGCCGCAACATTCCAGGTTGACACCCGAGTCGCTGGTCTTGACGACCACATTGCCGCAATGACGGCAGTAATAAAATACAGTTTTCATAATTTTTTGGTTTTTGGTTAATTAATTTGGTTTTTGTGACTTGTGATTTTGTGACTTGTGATTAGTGACTTGTGACTGGGAGAGCGGTAGCCGCCTAATCACTAGTCACTAATCACTAGTCACATTTCACCTTTTAGCATATTCTCGGTCGAGCATGAGGAGGGCCGCTGAGCAATTGTCCGCAAGGCGGAGATTGTCGATCATATCGTTGGCGTTGCGTTCCTCTTCGGCCTGCTCGGCCACAAACCAGTCAAGGAACTGCATGGTGCGGTGGTCGTGACAGTCACAGGCGGCGTCATACACCTCGTGAATGCTGCGGGTTACATACTCCTCGTGCTCCAATGCCCGCTGTACAACCTCCATGTCGCATGCAAACTCGGTATGGGGGCTCTCGATGGCTTTTAGCATCACGTTCACACCCTCGTCGTGAAGATAATTATAGATACGCTTGGCATGGTCGCACTCTTCCTCGGCCTGCACCATGTACCAGTGGGCGAAGCCCTTGAGGCCGCGACCTTCGAAATAATTGTTCATCTCTACATAGAGATATGCCGAATACAGTTCCTTGTTGATTTGCTCGTTGAGCATCTCGGTTACTTTTTTGTTAATCATGGTTGGTTATGGTTTTAAAGTTTTTTGATTAATGATTTTTTTTTGTGACTTGTGACTTGTGACTTGTGATTAGTGATTAGGCGGCTACCGCCCTCCCAGTCACCAGTCACTGGTCACTAATCACAAACAGGGGGTGAATGGTTGTTGATAAAAGTTGTTTTAGTCTTCATGGTTTGGTTATGGTTATTTGGTTATGGTTGGTTTCTATCAGTGAACAGTGATTAGTGAATGGTGACTTGGATGGCGGCAGCCACTTTCAACTGTCATCTTTCAACTGTCATCTTATTCGTTGTTTTCGGCTGCAAAATTACAACCATTTTTTCATTCATTGCAAATTTAGTTTTTGCATATCAATATTGATAAAATCAATAAAGTTTTTATTATACATTTACAAAAATGTTTGTATCTTTGCAAAAAAAATAAAAATCGATAACCAATAACCTTTCTAACCAATAACTTTTCTAACACCATGACCCTTCAACAATTAGAGTATGTATTGGCGGTTGACGAATACCGCCATTTTGTCCGAGCCGCCGAAAAATGCGGCATCACCCAGTCCACACTGAGCTCGATGATTCGCAAACTGGAGGAGGAGATGGACCTCGTAATTTTCGACCGTAACAGTCATCCCGTCAAGCCTACTTTGGCAGGCGAAGAGGTGATCAGACAGGCCCGTATTGTCCTTTTTCATGCCAAACAATTGGAAGAAATGACCCTCAGCGAGCGAAAACGGGTGTCGGGCAACATACATATCGGCGTCACTCCCACTATTGCTCCCTATATCATTCCAAAATTGTTCCATTATATCGACACTATACCCGAGGTGACTATGCAGGCCAGCGAACTGCACCGCGACAAGATCATCGAGCAGCTTCGCAACGCCCAGCTCGACATGGCCATCATGTCGCTGCCCCACGGTGACGACGAATTGTTGGAGATACCGCTTTACCGCGAGGAGTTTGTGGCATACGTTTCGCCCAACGACCCCCTCTACGATCAAGACTCTATCTGCAGCACCACTATGCCGCGCAACCGTTTGTGGACGCTCAAACAGGAGATATGTTTCCAGATTCAGGTCAGCGAGTTCTGCGACCAGGAGTCGGAACGCAGCTCGCTCTACGAGTCGGGCAACGTGGCCACGCTTCTGCACATCGTGAACGAAAACGGCGGCTTCACGGTCATCCCCACTCTCCACATTCCTATGATCCGCGAGGAGAACCGCGGCAATCTGCGCCCATTGGTGGAGCCCGTGCCAGCCCGACAGGTGTCGCTCTTTGTACGCAAAGACTATGTGCGCGAGGGTTTGCTGAATATTGTTGCCGACGGCATCAAGACTATCGTCCCCGAGGAGATGTTAGATCCCCATCTGCTGAAATATGCTATTAGATTGTGACTTGTGATTAGTGACTTGTGACTTGTGACTGGAAGGGCGGCAGCCAATTTTCAATTCTCAATTCAAAAGGGCGGCAGCCGCCTAATCACTAGTCACTAATCACTAGTCACAGTTCATTATTTATCATTCGGGTCATGTAGGACTGTATGATGCCTTGGGTGTGGCGCAGATATTGGGCCATGAGGGGCTGGCAGGCGGCGTGGTGGAAGAGGTTGTGCTGCAACATGGGGTCGGATACGATGTTGTAGAGTCCGAGGACTTGCGTGCCGTCGTACAGCAGCAGCCAGCCGTGGCGGACATACTGGTATACTCCGTTGTTGTAGTGTATGGCCCAACTTTCCTCTGCCGAGGTGTGCAGCAGGTCTTTGCCGAAGGCTACGTATGGGTTGCCATAACCCAGATAGGTCAGCACGGTGGGCATGATGTCGGTTTGCTGTGCCACGATGTCGCTCATTTCCTTGGGCAGGGTGCCCGAGGGGTCGAAGAAGATGATGGGGACGCTGTAGGTGCCGAGGGCGGTGTTGTAGGCGGGTTGTTCGTTGATGTTGGTGTGGTCGGCGGTGATGACGAAGAGGGTGTTGGCGTACCACGGCATGGTGCGGGCCTTGGCAAAGAAGCGGCGCAGTGCCTGGTCGGTGTAGCGGACACAGGTGTGGATGGGGTGCCCCGGCTGGTGCAGCGCTTGGCGGTAACGGTCGGGCACCGCAAAGGGATGGTGCGACGTGGCGGTGAACAGTGCCGTCATGAAGGGCTGCGGCATGGCTGACATTTGATCGGCGTAGTATTGCAGGAACTCTTCGTCCCAGATGGCCCAGGTGCCGTCGAAATGGTCTTTGCCGTCGGGGTGTGCGGCCTCATACTCGGTGCGGCCATAATAATGTTGGAACCCCGTGGTGCGGGCAAAGGCTTGGAACCCCATAGAGCCGTTGTCGGCCCCATGGAAGAAGGCGGTGGCATAGCCCGCCCGAGACAGTTGGCCCGCGATGCCGCTGACGTTGTTGAGCGAATAGCTGGTGACAAAGAACGGCTCCACAAACATGGGTATGCCCGACAAGATGGAGGGCATACCGTCGATGCTCTTGCGCCCGTTGGCGTAGGAATAGCGGAAGGTGAGGCTCTGGCTTATCAGCGAATCGAGAAAGGGGGTGTCGCCCGCATAGTCGTTGTACGCTCCGATGTACTCTTTGGCAAACGATTCCACTATGAGCACGACGACGTTCTTTTTTAATTGAGAATTGAGAATTGAGAATTGAGAATTGGGCGGAGCCGTTCTTCGTTCTTCGTTTTTCGTGACCGAAGGTCTTTCGTTTTCGTTTATAAAATGCACGGGGGAGTACACTTCTTCGAGTTCGTCTGCCGAGAAATAGTTTGGGTCGGCAAAGGTGGTCTTGCCCATGGTGCGGATGAGGCAGAACGGGGTGTTGAGCACTATGGCCGCCTCCGACGGCTGGTTGACATACTGGTTGGCATTGCTGATGGTGATGGGCCTTATGGCCGTCGAAGCCCCGCCCCGCATACCGATAATGGCCAGCGGGACATACACCAGCAGTATTAGTGAATTGAGAATTGAAAATTGAGAATTGAAGATGGTGAATAGTGAATGGTGAATAGTGAATTGGTGGCTGCCGCACTTCTTCGTTTTTCGTTTTTCGTTTTTCGTGACCGAAGGTATTTCGTTTTCGTTCATAATTGCTTCACTGTCCCGATAGAGCCATATCAGAGCGGCAATTAACGCCAGCCCTATCAGCACCAGGTACCAATGGTTGACAAGTTCGACACCGACGATGCTGCCCAAATTGTTCTCGTTCGAGAACTCGGAGAAGAACGTCCAAGTGGTACGGCGGCCCGTATAGCGCGAATAGACGGTGTCGACCAGGTTGATGCTGAGCATTACCGCATTGACAGCCACAAATACCGTTTTGACAAACACCTGCCACCCTCGACGGCTCCTCCATTTGAGCGGCCACGGAGCCAACACCAGCAGCGCGTACAACAGATTGGTGTATACGATGGCCGATGTGTCGAACCGCAAGCCTCCCCTCACAAGGCTGCCCAACGACAGCGCGTCCCATCCAGCGGCATACAAATCCCAAAATTCCAGCACATACACCACCCTGCACACCATATATAGCAGATACACCAGCACTATGTTTGAGATGAAAGATAAAAGATGATGGATGAAAGATGACATTATTAATTGAGAATTGAGGTAAAGGTTATTGGTTATCGGTTATTGGTTATCGTTGGGCGGGAGCCATTCTTCGTTTTTCGTAACCGTAGGTTTTTCGTTCTTCGTTCTTCGTGACCGAAGGTCTTTCACTAATCAGAACTGAAAATAAATAAACGGCTGCAAATCGGCGGTGACGAACTGGTACACCACAAACACTGCCGCCACTACCACACACAGCATCAGCCACAACGGCATTTGGGCAAACCACAGCCGGTAGCGCCGTTTGAAACGCTCGGGCAGCCAATGTACCACCATACCGATAAGGAAGATGACGAACACCTCGGCATAATTGTCCAAAATGGCGGGCACCTGCTGCCAATTCCAATGGCTGCCGATGCGTTCCACCATCTGTGTGGCTGTGCGCCACGCCACCTCGTTGGCCTCGGCAGGGTCGAGATTGGACCCGCTGCGGAAAAACAGTCGGGTGAAACTGATAAACACAAAGGTCAACAATGTGTTCCACACGGTGTAAAGCGCCTTGACGACTGTTGAGAAAAAGATGCTCCTGCTCGATGCGGCTTTGAACAATTCAAGCACAGTGATAGCCACTGCAATAACGCGCAAGGCGAACTCGAACATGCTCAGCACCGGCATCGGGAAAAACTTGTTGGCCACAGCCACAGCAAGATACACAACGACGACTATGCCGATACGGTTGAGCGTACCCTTTTTCTTCCAATTCTTATACACCAGAATGCCCGCACCGTTCAGCGCGCCCCATGTGATGAAATTGAACGAAGCCCCATGCCACAGGCCTCCCAGCAGCATGGTGTCGAAATTGTTCAGATTGGTATTGAAATCCTTGCGATGATTGGGCACAAACGCATACACGCACACTAATATCACCACCACGGCGCACACCGCCAGCGTCACCCACAGCGTCTTGGCCATCAAAGCCACCACCGCCAGCATCACTCCCAAAATCAGATAGCTGCCCACAGTTCCGTTACGGTTGCCCCCCAAGGGGATATACAGATAATCCTTCAGCCAGTTGCTCAGCGAGATATGCCAACGTTTCCAAAAGCCTGCGGGGTTGGTGGCCTTGTAGGGCGAATTGAAATTCTTGGGCAGATAAAAACCCATGAGCATTGCCACACCGATGGCGATGTCGGTATAGCCCGAAAAGTCGGCATACACCTGCAACGAATACACCAGCAGCGCGGCAAAGTTCTCAAACGGGGTGTACAGCAGCGGATTGTCGAAAATCCTGTCCACAAACGATACCGCCAAATAATCGCTCAGCACCAGTTTTTTGAACAATCCGTTCAGGATCCAGAACACCGCTATGCCGAACTGTCTCCGCGTGAGGAAAAAGGGCTTGTACAACTGTGGGATAAACTGGTCGGCACGGATGATGGGCCCCGCCACTAACTGCGGGAAGAAGGTGGTGTAGAAACCGAAATCCAGAATGTTGTCGGCATGGCGCACCTTGCCTTTGTACACATCCACAATATAGCTGATGTTCTGGAAGGTGAAAAAACTGATGCCCACAGGCAGCAGGATGACATTGGCTATAGAATAATGGCTGCCAGCGATGGTGTTGAAAATATCGGTGAAGAAATAGGCATACTTGAAATAGCACAGCACCGCGAGGTTCACCACTACGCCTACAATCATCAGCGCCTTGCGCCTGCAACGAGTGCTCTTCCCCTTGGTCAGTTCGCGCCGTGAGAGATGGTCGAACCTCACCCCGAGCCAATAGCCTACCACCGTGGCAAAAGCCAGCAAGGCCACATAGTTGCCCGAGGTCTTATAATAAAAGAATAGGCTCACGAGGAAAAGATAGCCGTTGCGCCACAGACGCCGTGCCCTGCTGATACGACGGTTTGTGGGCTGGTGGGCCATAGACTGGGCCTCGCGTCCCTCACGCACCGACATAATCAGGCAGAATCCGCCGTAGACGATAAAGAAGAACGCCCAAAAATGGAACTGCGTGAACAGCAGCGGGTGCGAATCGTCGAAGGCGAAAAGATTACTGAGATATATAAGGAAATCTGTCACCGTCTACTCCTGTCTTATTAGATTGTTGATTATTGTTCTCCACAGGGCGCTGTATGGTCGCGTGCTTCTCACTGCCAGATTTCCGCCTCAGCCCGCGAGGCAGCGGTTTCTCGTTCTGGGTGGTATCGACCACGGCTCGAATTGCCTTCGGCTCCCTTTTCTTCTGGACCAAGGGGCGAGCATTGGGGAGAGGCTTGTCGCACTCCGTAGTGAGGGCTTCGGCGAGCATGTCGCCCAAAAGCAGATACCCCGCATGGGTGAAGTGCACCTTGTCCTTCTGTGCCAACCCCGCCTTCTGCCATTTCTCCATCGAAGTGAGGCCGCCCATGATTTCAAACTGGTCCCACACCGCACCACCAGTGATTTCGGCCAGACGATAGAACACCTCGCGGGCCAGCAACCCATTCTTGTTCACCGTATAACGGCGGCCTGCCTTGCGATAGCAGTCGTTGTTGGTGATGAAAATAAAGGCACAGTCGGGATTTACCAAACGCACCGAATCGCAAAGGCGGAGATAATTCTCTTTGAAAGCAGCCGTATCGAAATCAACGCCGTGCGCATCGTTGATGCCTATGCCGAAGATAACCAGGTCGGGACGTACAAGACGCAGGTCGTTGGTGAGGTTCTCGCACTTCAGATAGTCGGGCACCGACGCACCGTTGACCCCGATGGAATGGTAAGTGATGCCCGCGTGGCGGCTCCCCAGCATCACCCCCGTGAGGGTGAAAGCCTCGCCCGTATCGCACGGAAGGACTATATCGAAGGAGTCCACCGTCTGCTTAAGGTTGAAGACATATCGATGGGTGGCAGGGTCGATATACGAGGGAAACACCTCGCGGTCTTCATAGCTGATACGCGGGACAATGCCTTGGGAAGAATGGCCAAGGATGACGATGTGCGATACAGCGTAATCAACTGAGTGGTCGTTGGAAAGCATCTGAATGCGGGTGAGCGAGTCGTGAGCCGTAATGGCTATGCCGCAAAGGCCCAAAGGCTGGGCAGGATTCTTATGAACGTTGCGGATGAGGTCGACTTTTTCCACACAATGAACCCTGTAATCGGCAGGATTGTTGCACTTGGCCGCAGCAGAATAGGGAAACACCAGTCCGCGGCCCCCTACCAAGGTTGGATATGCCGAAAGAATGTTGGTGCGGACACGGTGGGGGAAAGTGCCAGCCTGCACATGCGATCCACCAATGTGGACGATGTTGATGGAGCCCGACCCCGTGGATGTGACTTTCTGCCACTTTTGGAAAAAATGCCGCATCGGGGCGGCTGTGGAATCGTAGTGCAGCACATTGGCCTCGTAGCGGATGAAGGGGTACTCCTCCTGCGCCCGCGCTCCCGATGAGAACGCCGCCAAAAGTGCCATAATGATAATTGATATTCTATATTTTGTCATATTCTTCGCTTGATAGTGACTAGTGATTAGTGACTGGTGACTGGTGACTGGTGACTGGTGACTGGGAGGGCGGCAGCCCTTTTGAATTGAGAATTGAGAATTGGCTGCCGCCCTCCAAGTCACTAATCACAAGTCACAAGTCACTAATCACTAATCACTAATCACCAGTCACTCTAATTATTTCTTTTCTCATTTTATAAATTGTATACATATTGTTGAAAGCCTGAGCCAGGCGGTCGCCCATGATGTCGGCTCCGCGTTGCGAGAAGTGTATATAGTCGGCACTTCCGAGGCCCTGCGACACCCATGCTTTCATCGAGTTGAGGCCGCCCATGGCATCGTAGATGCTCCAATAGGCTGCGCCGTGGGCAACGGCCATGGTGCGGAGGCCTTCGATGATGTCGGGCAGGTAGGGATAGGTTTGTAGCGCACCTCCCGAGCGGGTGCTCATATCGGAAGGGCCGATGAAGAGTATGAGGGCGTCGGGGCAGCATTCGCGGAGGCGGTCGATTTGGTTGCCGAGGCTGTTGCAGTATGTCTCGAGCGATTTCTCGCCTTTGATGTAGGGTACCGAGTTGCCGCCGAATTGGAGGATGATGAGCCCCACGTCCATCAGACTGTAGGCTGCGGCTAATTGGTCGGCATTGATGAGGGTAAATTGCTGCCCGGAGCATCCGCGCAGGGGTATGTTGTCCACCGCCACTCCAGGGCCGTCGTCTACGAGGAAGCCGTATATGTCGGCGGTGCCTGATACAGCGAAACGCACACTCGTGGTGGCACTGTCGAGGTGCCAATCCAGGGAGTGGACTCCTTGGTCGGGACAGGCCTGCTCGTCAGTGTAGCCCCCATCGCGGTCGGTGAAGGTCACTGTGAGGGGCCCAGGACGGTTGCAGAAGAGCATTCGAAATTGGGAGAACTGCCTCAAACGCGAGTCGCAACTCTTGTGTGTGGCGGCTTTGATGTTGGAAGTGGCGGAGCCTGTAACGCGAAAATCCTGAATGTAGGGGCCGTAGTTGCCGTTGGCCCGCACCACAGTGCTATCGCCAAAAGGCGACTGGCGTTGGAGACTGCCTGAGCCGTAGGTGCTGACCGAGAGTGAGGAGATGATGGTGGAGAAGGGCACATAGCCAGGGCCGCCCCCACCAAAGAGGTTTTGCAGGTTGCTGCGGAGACGGCTGCTGATGCGGTCCATCTCGATTTGTGAGTCGCCATAATGTTCCACGCGTATGATGCGGCGGCTTTCTCGGGCATTCTCCATTTTTGCAAAGAGGGGGTCGAAGAAACGGTCGTCATCGTTTGGAAACCAGAATCGAATGTCGCTATTTTCGACTTGGCTGCGGTAAAGGTCGAGCGAGTCCTGCCGTGTCTGCATCACAGCCTGCATCGAGTCCTGCTCGGCCAAGTAGGCGGCCACATCGAGTTCCTTCTGTGGATTGAGAATTTTGGTGAGGGAGGGGAAGTGCAGCGTGAGACGGGACACGCCGACTCCTTCATCGGGGAAGAAGGCACACAGCAATGCCAGCATAATGATGGCATAGGCGGTGAAATAGAATATATATTTAGGTTTCATTTTTCTTTATCGTTCAATTTGACGGTGTCGGCATTGCGGGTGATTTCGAGAAGGTGCCAGGGGCTGTTGATGCAGGAGCGGGCTACGGAGTAACGGAGCGAAAAAGCATAGGGGCGACTGCCGTCGGGGGGCAGAGAGGCGGCGGGCAGAGGCAGTGTGAGGCGGATAGTGTCCTTGGCAGGGAGGACGGTGGTGAGGGGGAAGTTGACCTCGGGCTGGTTGCGCTGGGTGATGCGGGTGATGAAGGTTATGGTCAGCGGATTCTCGGCTGTGGAGGCAAGGTCGTAGGGGTAGGGATTGTAGAGGGTGAGACGTATAGGCACCACACTGTCTATAGGCACCTCAGTTTGAAGAAATTCAGACTCAATCTCCACTTTGCGCAGGGGCTTGAAATGAGGTATGGCGACGTACATAAACTCTCGCCCAGAGGGCAGAATAACGGTGTCGGCATAAGCATTCTCGTTGAGGCTCACCACAAGTTCTTTGCCGCAGAAAGCCGTATCAACGTCATCGTACTGCCACTGGCTGGCACGGCCATAGAGGTAAGGCAGGGTGTAGGTGGGGTGGTTGCCTGTGTAGAAAATGTATTTGCACGAGGCGGTATAGTCCTGCATAAACATCACGGGTCGGCCCTTTGCTATTTGGGCTATGGCTTCGTTGTCTTCACGATTGTGCCATAACTGACCTCGGAAGTCGAAGGGATTGAAAAGCAGCAGAGCCCGCACGATAAGGAATGCCGCTCCGCAAGCCAAGGCAGAAATTCGGACATAACGACTTACGCGAGGGATATTTGTTGCAGCATCGAATGTCAGGGCCACAAAAGCAAAAGCCACAGGGAGGAGCCATTGTGCTTGGGTGTTGTCGCGCAACGAGGATATGAAGAAGAATCCAATAAATCCTAAGGATATGAAGAGTAACGCTTTGCGCACGATGAAGCTGCCATCGTCGTTGCGACGCGGCACCCGCGACATCCAACCAATGGAGGGTATTGTCCACAGGGGGTTGAAAGCCAGCAAGAGGCCGAGGAGGTAGCCGCCTATGTTGCTCCAAGCAAAGAGGCCGTCGTCAACACGGTCGACCAGATGATAGCGCAGCGAGGCGAAGTCGTGCTGATACTGCCACCACAGATGGGGCAGGAACAGCATCAGCGCCAGCAGACCAGCATAATAGAGTTTCCATGAGCGGAAGTTGCGCCACTGGCTGCAGAGGGCGAAGAGGATGACCAGCAGGCCGTGGTATTTGCTGTACATGAGCAGGGCCATGGCCACAGCCATAAGTGTGGCATTGAAAAAGGTGTCGCGGTGCGAGAAACGTGAAAAAGTCCAAAGGAAGAACACCGTGAAGAACATCAGCGGTGCATCGGGGGTGGCGATAAAGCCGTAGAGCTGGAGAAGGGGTATGGAGAAGGCGATGAGGAAATAGAGCCATGCGTCAGACCGCGAGGGCTGCGTGGGACGTATCAGCGTCCAAAAGAGGTAGAGTCCGAGAGGTTGGAGGAGGGTCACGGCGAACCTCACCCCCAGTTCGCCCCCGAGGCCACGGGTCAAAGCTATCAGCCACGGGGCCATGGGTGGATGGTCGAAATAACCCCATGCGGGAGCGAGCGAAAAGTACCAATAGTAGGCTTCATCGTCGGCTAACTCGACAAAACCCGCCAACAACAAGTTCAGCACCCACCAAAAAGCCAGTAGTGCGACCAACAAAGTGTTGGCAGAAAATGCTCGAGTATTTAGTAGCTGTTTAATTGTGAATGGTTTTAGAATTTGTTAATTGACAATTGATGGCGGCTATGCTCTGGTCACTTATTACTTTTTTTTAGTTCTTGAATATCGTGATACATCTCTTCCAGCTTGCGTTGGAGGACGTAGATTTTCTTCTGTTTGTCGGCGGACATGGCGGGGGATCCAAGGACGGTGGCATTGTCTGGGACATTGCGGGTGACGCCAGATTGGGCAGCGATGGT
>JAZUFY010000120.1:0-38039 GCA_045640925.1 Bacteroidales bacterium | reverse complement strand
GCTGTTGTGGCGGTGTGGTCGGTGAACGGCCAGGCGAGTTATCATGAGTCGGACACGATGGATGTGCTGCATTATTCGCTTGATTTGGATATGGGGCATAGCGACGCGGAGAGTTTTTCGGGGTCGTGCCGTGTGACGCTGAGGCTGTTGCAGCCGGTGGAGGAGGTGGGCCTCGGGTTGATGAATGCGGCCATAGGCGGGCTGCGTGTGGGCGATTCGGTGGTGGAGGATTTTGATTATGCTTTCGGCCGGCTGCATGTGCCTGTGCTTGGGGCCGAGGTGGGTGACACGCTGGAGGTTACGGTGGATTATCAGAGTTGGGGCTATGTGGGTGTGGACGGTGGCTTTTGGTGCGATGCCGCGCATCAGTTGTTTTATAATTTGGGCGAGGATAGGTATAAGCGGCCTTTCAGCATGGGTCGCAGCTGGTTTCCGTGCAGCGACAGCGTGTACGACAAGGCTACTTACGATTTCCGCCTCACGGCTCCGAAGGGGTGGTCGGCCATCTGCAGCGGTGTGTTGGACAGCACGTTGCTGAATGCCGATTCGAGCTCGACGTTTTGTTATTCGCTGCAGCATCCTGTGTCGACTTACCAGGTGGGCGTGGGTGTGGCTCCCTACAGGGTGTTGCGCCGCACTTTTGAGGGTATGGGGGGCACGTATACGTTCCATGCGGCTTACCGCAACGGGTCGCCCGATATGGTGGAGCGCCTCACGGGGCTTTTGGTGCCTTTTTACGAGGAGTTGTTCGGCCCTTACCGCTGGGATGAGATTGGTTATTGTGCCGCGGGGGACAATGCGGGCATGGAGCATGTGAACAATATTTCGGTGAATCAGACGCCTTTTACGCGGGATAACTATCAGTCGGAGTTTCTTGTGGCTCACGAGTTTGCCCACCAGTGGTTCGGCAATTTGGTTACTTGTGCGCGTATTCAGGATATGTGGTTCAACGAGGGTGGGGCTTCGTTTGCCGACCAGTTGGCTATGCGTATGCTGATGCCCGAGGAGAGCGCGATACAGCAGCCGTACAACAATTATATGATTATTTCGAGGGTTCCGTTTATGGAGGAGGGGTTTCATGCGTTGTGCGGTATGCCGGAGCAGTATTCGTTTATGAACAATACTTATTATAAGGGTGCGATGGTGTTTCACGAGTTGCGGCATCTGCTGGGCGATTCGGTGTTTTTCGGGTCGATGCGCGAGCTTTTGGATCGCAATGCTTTCACGGCTATGGACACGTATCAGATCCGCGATTCGCTGAGCCTTTACAGCGGCAAGGATTTGACCGATTTTTTCGATTTCCACATTTTCGCCCCGGGATTTGCCGAGTATTCGCTCGATTCGATGCGCACGGAGGGGGGTGAGACCACGTTGTGGATCAGCCAGCATCTGTGGGGTGCGCCCGAGGTTTGCCGCGAGGCACGGGTGCCTGTGACGCTGTTTTCGGCCGAGGGCGATACGGCCACGGTGGATGTGGTGAGCCATGGGGCCACGGCCAGCGGAAGTTTCAGGCTGCCGTTTGTGCCTGTGTACGGGGTGGTGGATTATTATGATTATCTGGCCGATGCCAATGTGGTGGAAACGATGACGGTGAGGGGTAAGGGTTCTTTTTTCAGTACACCTATCAATAGTTTCAAACTCAATGTCACGAAGTTTGTCGACATGGTGTCGTTTGTGTGTTCGCAGCATTGGAGCACGCCCGATTATGACCCGATTCCGGGTGTGGTGCGTTGGGCCAACCACCGCATGATTGTGCAGGGTGTGATGCCCGAGGGTATGAAGGCTCAGCTGCTGGTGCCCTATTCGAGCTCCGTAGGTGGCATCGATCAGGGTTTTTGCGACGAACCGGGCACGAGGGATTCGCTGCGGGTGTTTTATCGCGCCACTCCTGCCGATGGCTGGGAGCTGGTGGAGGCCACTAATGTGAACGACTCGTATATGTCGACTTGTTTGAAGACTGCCACGTTCCGTCCGGGCGAGTATATCTTGGCTGTGGTTGATACGGCCACGCTGGGTATTGGGGACGCCGTGACCGAGGCGGCTGGTTTCGATTTGCTGCCTAATCCTGCCCACGAGGTTGTGGACATTGTGTGCGGCAGAGGTTGCGCCCAGGGGGGCTGCTGCCTCACGGTGCGCGACGCTGTGGGCCGCGAGGTGTTGCGCCAAGCGGTTCAGGGCAATAAGCAGAAGATTGATATCAGCTCGCTGCCTCAAGGTGTCTATTTCGTCACCCTTGCCACCAAGGAGGGAAATTGCACGAGAAAACTTTTGAAATTGTGATTAGTGACTAGTGACTTGTGACTTGTGATTAGTGACTTGTGACTTGTGATTAGTGACTTGTGACTTGTGATTAGTGACTAGTGATTAGGCGGCTACCGCCCTCTCTCATCTGTCATCTGTCATCTGTCATCTCTCATCTGCCTCACCAATTGCTGATGTAGAGGATGCGACCGTCGAAGTAGGTGCTGTACTGGTAGACGGTGCAGTAGGGTTTGTCGGTGATGTTGAGGGGCTGGCTGTTTTGGTCGTCGAGGAGGAAGAGGGTTTTGCAGACGGGGCAGTGGACGATGTTGTTGTAGCCTTCGTACATTTCTAAACGTCCTTCGTCGTAGGGGCAGCTTCGCTCGAAGGCGTAGTATTCGTTGAGGAAGTTGTGGATGACGATGATGCCCTGGTTGCCTCCGACGATGTATTCGTAGCCTCCGACGTTGTTGAGTCCTGGATAGAGGGGGGAGTTGGGCTCGATTTGGCAGTTGGCGTCACCGATGGCGGTGTGGCAGCCTTTCCCTTCGTTGCACGACACGAGTGTGAGCAACAGTATCAGGCAAAGAAATAAGGAAAGGCGCCGCATGATAAAATTTTATTATAAGAGTGTTTTTTTATTCACCATAATCGCCATAGATGGTTTTGAGGAGCACTTTGGCGGTGATGGCGAGGGTGTTTTTGTCGACGTGGTCGAGGTTGTCGCCGAGGGTGTGCCAGTAGGGGAAGAAGCTGCAGTCGGGGCTGTTTTGGACGATGTCGATCATGGGTATGCCTGCGAGGCGGTTGACATAGTAGTGGTCGTCGAGGATGTCGGGGGTGTCCTGATTGACGAAGATGTTGCCGTAGCCGAGGGCCGAGGCGACATCCCAATATTTGTTGAGGATGCTTCCGGCAAAATGGCGGCTGACGTTCTCTTTGGTGTAGCGGGGCTGCTGGGTGCCCACCATGTCGAGGAGGACGCCGTAGAGGGCGGTGTAGTGCGGTGTGTGGGGGTGTGCGGCCCAGTATTGCGAACCTATGCACCAGCTGTCGTCCTGATAGGTGTCGGCCCATTCGGGCACACCTTGGTCTTCGACATCGAAGAGGATGATGTCGATGGAGGTGTTGGGGCGCTTGGCCGAGACTACGCGGGCGAGTTCGAGCAGGAGGCCTACGCCGCTGGCGCCGTCGTTGGCGCCGAGGAGGGGTTTGCGGTGGTTGGACTGATCGGGGTCGTGGTCGGCCCAGAGGCGGCTGTCCCAGTGCGCGCCGAGGATGATGCGGCGGTTGGGGGTGCCGGCAGGTGCCTCGATGGAGGCGATGATGTTTTTGCCGCGCACGGTGGTGCCGTCCCACAACTGGGCGGGGAACTCTTGTACGATGACGGTGTCGCACCACTTTTGCAGTTGCCCTACGAGGTAGTTGGCACATTTTTTCTGTGCCTCGCTGTTGGGGGTGCGGCAGCCGAAGGCGAGTTGGTCGGCCACGTAGCGGTAGGCGGAGTCGGCGTTGAACTGGGGGATGCTCACGGCGTTGTAGTCGATGGCTGTGCTGGTGGTGGAGGCTTTTTTGGAACCATCGCCACAACTGGCCAGCAGCACTACAAGTATAAAGCAGAGACGCCAAAGGTCGCGTCTCTGCAATATCTGATGATGATTGTTCATTATTATTTGTGATTAGTGACTCGTGATTAGTGATTAGTGACTCGTGACTCGTGACTAGTGATTAGTGACTAGTGATTAGGCGGCTACCGCCCTTTTGAATTGAAAATTGAAAATTGAGAATTGAGAATTGGCTGCCGCCCTCCCAGTCACAAGTCACAAGTCACTAATCACTAGTCACCAATCACTGGTCACTGGTTACAGGTGGAATGATAACTTATTTGATACGTTCGGCGTATTCGTTGGTGCGGGTGTCGACTTTGATGCGCTCGCCTTCCTTGATGAAGAGGGGCACGCGGACTTGGACGCCGGGTTCGACGGTGGCGTCCTTCATGGCGTTGGTGGCGGTGTTGCCGGCGAAGCCGGGTTCGGTGTAGGTCACCACGGTCTCGATGAATGGGGGAAGTTCGCACAGCAGGGGGGTCTCGGTGTCGGCGTGGACGGTGATTTCAACGTACTGGCCGTCTTTGAGGAATTGGGGGGCGTTGATGATGCGCTCGTCGATATTGATCTGGTCGTAGGTCTCGCAGTGCATGAAGACGTGCATGTCGCCCTCTTTGTAGAGGTAGGTGTAGGGACGACGTTCGACGCGGACGATGTCGATTTTGGCACCGCTGGGGAAGGTGTTTTCGAGCATACGACCAGTTTTGACGCTGCGCATTTTGGTGCGGACGAAGGCGGCACCTTTACCGGGTTTCACATGGAGGAATTCGACAATGGTGTAGATGTCGTTGTTGAAATTGATGCAGAGTCCGTTCTTGATATCAGTTGTTGTTGCCATAAATGTATGTGTTTTTTATTATTTGTTTTCGTTTTTCTTTTTCTCGGAGGCGTAGAGCTGTGTGAGCTTGCGAAGGTCCTCTTTGAGTTCGTCGTTTTCTTCATCGGCAGCTTTGCGGCGTGTGCGCTCCATCATGAGGCGGCAGAAGATGGCCAGCACGAGGATGCAGAGGGTGAGGTTGAGGGCGTAGGGCCCCTGGTCGCGCAGCAGGAAGTAGAGCACTGTGGCACCGATGATGAGGATGTAGGAAATCCATTCGTATATTTTCAATGTGCGCTGATAGTTCATGACTTTTTATTATTTTATTGAATTGAGTGAATTGTGATATGTGAATTGTGATATGTGAAACGAGTGCTTTCATTTCACTTCTCACTTTTCACATTTTACTATCCACTATTCACCAAAAAAATTCCCTTTTTCGCGTTGCAAAGATACAAATTTTCTAAAAAACTTTGGCTATGTGAAGAAAATTTTGTTTCTTTGTAAAGTCGAAGAGGGCCCTTCAGAAGGCCTTTGAGGCAATGTAATGAATTTATAAACAATTTGATATATATAATTTGTAAAATATGAAAAAGTGTGCAAAGATATTCCTGTCGCTGCTTCTGATAGGGGGTATGCTGACCGTTAGTGGTGCTTTTGTGTCGTGCAAATCGACAAAAACAATGTATGAAACGAAGAAGTACAGCCAGAAGAAACCTGTGAAATCGAATATCCAGGTAAAGGGCACCAACAAGCAGAATGGTTCGACGTATCGTTCGTATTAGAGATGACAGATGATAGATGACAGATGATAGAGGGCGGCAGCCACCTTCTTTAATTGAGAATTGAGAATTATTAGAGCGGCAGCCTCCTATTCACAATTCACAATTAAATAAATATGTCATCTGTCATCTTGCAATCACAATTCACAATCTATGGTGGACACTACGTTGTATCCTATGAAGTTCCTCCCGCTCTTCAAGAACAAGGTGTGGGGAGGCAACAAGATTAAGTCGCTCGGTTTCGACTATTCGCCCCTGCCCAATTGCGGTGAGTTGTGGGCGTTGTCGAGCGTGGAAGGCAATGAGTCGGTAATAGCCAACGGTTTCTTGGCCGAGAATACTATCAACGAGGCTTTGGAGATTTATATGGGCGAACTGGTGGGCGAGAAGAATTTCGACCATTTCGGTGCCGATTTTCCTTTGCTGATAAAGATTATCGACGCTTGCGACAAGTTGTCCATCCAGGTGCATCCCGACGACAAACTGGCCCAGTCGCGCGGCATGGAGAACGGCAAGACCGAGATGTGGTATATCATGGAGACGGAGGAGGGTGCCGAGATTGTGGACGGTTTTGCCAAATCGGTCAATAAGGAGGAGTATCAGAAATACCTCGAAATGGGCCGCTTGGAGGCACTGCTGCATGTGGAACATCCCCAGTCGGGCGATGTGTTCTTTATCCCTGCGGGACGTGTGCACGCCTTGGGCAAGGGGCTCCTGTTGGCTGAAATTCAGCAGACGAGCGACTGCACCTACCGCATCTATGACTACAACCGCCCCGATGCCAATGGTCAGTTGCGCGAGCTTCACACCGCCGAGGCTTTGGCCGCTATCGATTTCTCCGAACTGAAAGACGGTAAAAGCCATTATGCCTATCGTGAGAATTGCACCACACGTTTGGCAGAATGTCCCTATTTCACCACCAACCTCATCCCCCTCACCAAGCCGATGCGCAAGGATTTTTCGTCGCTCGACTCTTTTGTGGTGTATCTTTGTGTAGAAGGTATTGCAGCGGTGAAGACGTTGGACAATATCGTGCCCATCCATGCGGGCGAATGTGTGCTTGTGCCTGCCGTGGCCGACAAGGTGGAACTCTTTTCTGAAGGCCCTGCCAAACTGTTGGAGGTGTATGTCGACCCCGAACAGTGGATTGATGATGGCCGCAGCCATGTGCGCGATTTCGACTGGATGGCCCAGTTCATCGGTAGCGGCAATCCCGATGATTATCTTGATGATATGACCATTGAGGATTTGGAGGAGATAGCCGACCAATATGAAGAAGAGGACGAGGACTGCCATTGCCACGACCATGACTGCCATTGTGGTGAGCATCATCATCACCACGACTGTGGCTGCGACGACCACGATTGCCACTGCGACGACCACCACGATCACGATTGCCATTGCGGACACGGACATGGTGACTGCGATTGCTGAATAGTATATCAAATAATTGGAAAGATTATTCAACCTTCGTATATTCGGAAGAATAAATTCCGACAAAGATTTTGTCCATTATTCGGAGTTAATTAATATATAAAAGCTGATTAGTGGAAAGATAGTGTTTTGATTATTTTGATGATGCTCTGGATGTTCGAATCTGAATATCTGAAAATTCAATAATCTGACTATCTATTATGCGAAAGGCCTTGCTAATTTGTTATTTTTGCCACTTTTTCGCTTAGGACGATGACGACGAAGACGAAAAGGAGCATGAACAACGTTCTCCATTCGGTCACAAAGGCGTAGAGTTGGGTGAGCAAGGGCAGCGCTATTTCGGGCTTGTGAAGGGGATGCAGCCACAGCAACACCCCAAGGGCACCACCCACAAGCAGTCCTACAATCATGGTCACCAAGGCGAGGAGGCGATAACGATGCAGGGCCTTGGTGTGCATCTGCTTCAGTTCGGCCAAAGCAGCCATTTTCTTTTGCAGTTCGGCGTCAAATGCCTCGGTATCAGTTACCGAAGGCTTGTGGGTTTGGAAATAGGTTTTTATTTCGTTATCGGACATGTTTTTATTATTTTGCAAAGAGTGAATTGACAAATGATCGGCGGAAGCCGTTGTTATTCGCTATCCACTTTATTCCTTAATTTGTCGCGGCCGCGAGAGAGGAGCGATTTGACGGTGCCTGTCTTGGTGTTCATAATGGAGGCTATCTCTTTGATGTTTTTTTCCTCCATATAGAACAGCAGAATGGCTGCACGTTCGTTGGGGTTGAGTTCGCTGATGGCTTGGTAGAGTTCTTGGTAGCGGAAGGTTTCATCGGCGGCAGAGTCAGAGATGGGGTCTTCGTCGGGCAAGGGACTTGTCTTGGATTGGTAACGATGGTTGAGCCAACAGTTGTAGCCAATCTTGAAAAGCCAGGTGGAGAATCGGGCTTCGCCTTTGAAACGATCAAAGCCCATCCATGCCTTCAGCATGGCGTCCTGCGCGATATCGTCGGCGGTGAAACGGTCGCCACAGCACAGGGTCAGCAGGAACCGCCGCAAGGGTTCCTGCTGGGGTTGAAGGTGTCGGATGAATTCTTCTTGGGTCATGGGAGATGAGGGATGAGAGATGACGGGAGCCATTTTCAACTATCCTCTAATCTTGATCTTTTTTGCTCTCGGATTCGATTTCGTTGGCAAAGTGTTTGCGGGTGATGAAGAAAAATATCAGGTATGCCAAACCCAAGAAAAACAGTATGAGACCCCAGAAGGGAATTGTGACGATGATACTGATGCCTTTGAACAACAAACTCGCATTGCTAAGGAAACAGACACCACCTACGATTAAGGCGAGACCGATGCTCATCAGTATGAAGGCTATTTTCAAATAGTTGAATATTCTTTCTTTAGTGCTTTTTTTAACCTTTGGGGTTTTAACCTCTGGGGTGTCGAAAATTTTGGGGTCAAGAGGCTGACCATTTTCCAGACTTTTCATAGCCAGGGCACTCTGCTGCTCCATCTTTAAACGTCGAGTTTTATTCGTCATCCAAACAATCATCAAGGGCAGCACTACACAGGAAGCAAGGGGTATCAAAATTCCCGCTAAGCTGTCCATAAAAAGGTCAAGGTCTCCGATAAACATAATTGTCATTGTTTTCATAGTGAAATTTTTTTATTGTTACTATTTTTATTTTTTTCACTAATTAGACCGCCCCAACTGTCAAAAGGTTGCATGGAGGGGAAAAAATTTTTGAAGAATGAAAGGCTTTTCGCCAATCACGAATGATATTCGCCTTCGCCCCAGGAGAGTTTTTGGTGGATGGCGGTGAAGAAGTTCTGGTTGTGGAGGCGGACAAGTTTGATGGAGAAGCTTTCGCGGGAGAGGTGCACCTCGGTGCCACAGGGGAGATGCTGTCGACGGGAGTCCATGCCGAGGTTGAAGGACTGCTGCTGCGGATAGGTGACGAGGCGGAGATGGGCGCTGTCGGGGACGATGATGGGACGGAGGGTGAGGTTGTGGGCGCCGATGGGTGTGATGACGAGGCATCCGCAGTCGGGGGTGAGGATAGGTCCGCCGCAGCTGAGGGAGTAGGCCGTGGAACCTGTGGGGGTGGCCACAATGAGGCCGTCACCGGCGTATGTGCTGACGAAGTCGCCGTTGGCGAAGAGGTCGGTGCGGAGGAGGGTGCCGTCGTCGAGGCGGTGGAGGCTGACTTCGTTGAGGGCAAAGGTGGTGAGGCTGTCGTGGCCCTGCCCTGCAACCACATGGAGCAGGGTGCGGGGCTCGACGGTGTAGCGACCAGCGAGGAGGTCGGCCACGAGGGTGTGGATGTCGTTGCGGCCAGCGGTGGTGAGGAAGCCGAGATGGCCGAAGTTGATGCCCAGCACGGGGATGTCGCGGTTACCGATAAGGTGCACGGCGCTGAGGAGGGTGCCGTCGCCTCCAATGGAGAAGAGGAAATCGTAGGAAGTGTCGGAGAGGGTGTCGACCACCTCTTCGGTTTCGATATTATTGTCGTGAAGGACTTGCGTGAGTTGTTGGAGTTCCTCGCGCAAAGCTTCTTGAAGATAACGGATGAATATGGCTATTTTCATTTTATTAAAAGTATTGTTCCGGTGTATATTTTGATTGAATTGTCGGCATGGTGGCATTGTATGCGATAGACGTAGGCGCCTTGTGGCAGGGGCTGTCCGTCGCGGGTGCCGTCCCAGCCCTGGGTGAGGGAGGTGGTGGCAAAGATTTGCTCGCCACGGCGGTTGTAGATGACCATGCGGTAGTCGACAGCCATGGCGGCAAGGAAACGGGGCAGGAAGATGCCTCGGTCGGGGTCGCCAAAGATGATGGCGTTGGGGATGAAGGCGGTGATATTGTCGACGGGGGGCATGAGCACCTGGAGGGTGTCGGAATATTTGTCAGCGATGTTGCAGGTGTCGAAAGCGCCGACGAAGTAGCGGTAGCGCTGGACGGAGCGGCGTATGTCGGTGTCGGTGTAAGAGAGGTATTGCGAGGGGGGCAGCGGACGTTGCTCGGAGGCGATGGGGAGGAAGGGATGGTGGTCGATGCTGCGGTAGACGTTGTAGCGGGTGCCGCCATAGTCGGGGTCGATTTCGATGCTGAGGGTCATGGAGGGGATGGATTCGTCGTATTCAACATGGGTGAGGCGGACGTAGGCGGCGGTGTCGCCGGTGGTGAAAAGGGCGGTACAGGGCAGGGCTTGCGCAAGAAGCGTGTCGTTGGTGCTGATGACGCTGAGGGTGACTTCAACACCCGTAATGGAGAGGTCGGGGACGAGTGTGTCGAACTCGAAGGGACCCGAGGGACCGACGGTGAAATGGTGAAGGGTGTCGCTACCAAGGAAACGATAGGTGAGGCGGTAGTGGGCCACGCTGTCGGGCATGTTGATGTAGCGGTTCCACTGGCAGTGGAGATGGCGGGAGCAGCCGCCCGTGGTGACTTTCAAGATAGGATTATGATAGTAGGTGGTGAGGGGGCTGGAGTTGAAGCAGCTGTCGAAAGCGAGGATGCGGAAGCTGTACTCGTGAGCGGGGTCGAGTGTGTCGGGACAGAGATAGCGGGTGTTCTCACGCCCCCAGACGGTGTCGAAATCAAGGCAGGGGTTGCCCATACAGATGTAATAACCCAGAATGTCGGTGTCGGGGCTGGGGTACCAAGTGAGGAGGATGAGGCTGTCGCTGATGGTGGCGACACGGAGGCTGCAGGGGGCTGTGGGGTCGGTGTCGGAATAGTTGATGCCGGTGGTGTCGGAACGCAGGAGAGTGTCGGGGGCGAGGGCTTCGAGGTAGTAGTTCACGGTGTCGTTGCAGAGAAGCCTGTGGAGGGTGTCGACATAATGGGTGTCGGGGACGGCGGCGATGAAAGTGAAGGTGCTCTGGTCGGGGAAATGGCGATAGAGATAGAAGGTGTCAACAGAGGGGACAGAATTCCAGCAGAGGTCGCCTACATGGCTGCTGAGGGCCACAGCACGGGAGAAACGCACCGGCTGAGCAAAGGCGGGAAGGGTGAGGAGGAGCAGGAAGAGGAGGTGAAAAGTGGAAGAAGTCGAAAAATCGAAAAATCGAAAAATCGAGCGTTTTATCAAATCGGACTTTCCACTAATCACTATATTTTTCATTTGAAAGACTGCATTTGAACCAGTTGGCAATAGCGGCCACCGAGGGCCATGAGGTCGGCATGGGTGCCACGCTCAACAATTTGACCATGCTCGAGCACCACGATGAGGTCGGCGTTTTGGATGGTGGAAAGGCGGTGGGCGATGACGAGGGCTGTGCGACCTGTGAGGAGGCTGGAGAGTGCTTCTTGGACGAGGTGCTCGGACTCGGTGTCGAGGGCGCTGGTGGCCTCGTCGAAGATGAGTATGTCGGGGTTGCGCAATATGGCGCGGGCGATGCTGAGCCGCTGTCGCTGTCCGCCACTGAGGAGGGCGCCACCATCACCGATATTGGTGTTGTAGCCTTCGGGCTGCTGGAGGATGAACTGGTGGGCGTTGGCTATCTTGGCGGCCTGCTGCACTTGCTCGAAAGTGGCCTCGGGGGAACCGAAGGCGATGTTGCCGAAAATGGTGTCGTTGAAGAGGACGGTGTCCTGCGCCACAACGCCGATATGCCGGCGAAGGTCGGCTGTCTTCAACTGCTGCAGAGGACGTCCATCGATGAGTATCTGCCCCGAGGTGCAGTCGTAAAAACACATGAGGAGGTCGGCCAAGGTGGATTTGCCCGAACCCGAGCTGCCCACAAGAGCCACAGTGCTGCCCTTGGGGATGACGAGGTTGATGTCGCGGAGCACCTCGGTGCCAGGGTTGTAGTGGAAGCCGACACCACGGAACTCTATCTGGCTTTGCAAACCAGAGAAGGGTTCGGCGTGAGGGTTGTCGGTGATGGTTTCAGGGGCATCGAGTATCTGCCGCAGGCGGTCGACACAGGCGCGTCCTTTCTTCATCTGAGATATGGCGGTGGTGAGTTCTTTTGAGGGGGGTATCATGAGGACGAACATCATGATGTAGGACACGAAGAGTTCGGAGGTGAGGCCTTTGTCGCCTCCCAACACCATGTAGGATCCGAAAAGGAGGATACCGATGACCACACAGTTGCCCAAAAAATCGCTCACAGGCGAGGAGAGGTCGACACGACGCAGGACACGGGTACGCAGGCGGGCATAAGCTTTGTCGGCCTGGCGAAAACGGCGATTGGAGAAACCTATGGCGGTGTAGGATTTGATGACTTTGAGCCCCATGATGGTCTCCTCCATAAGGGAGGTGAGGAAAGAGTTGCGCTCCTGCAGCTCGAGCGAGTTGCGCCTCAGGCGGTGGGTGATGCCCGAGATGACGAAGACGATGATGGGGAGCATGCAGAGCACGAAGAGGGTGAGCTTGACGCTGATGTAGAAGAGCATGGCGAGGTAGAGCACCATGCTGACGATGGCGGTAACAAAGGATTGGACGGAGTTGAGGGTGCTCTCCTCGTATTCGACCATATCGCTGCCGAAACGGGAGAGGATGTCGCCTTTGCGGGTAGCACCGAAATATGAGAGGGGCAGCCGCATCACTTTTTCAAAGAGGGCATTGCGGATGTTGCGCACCACTTTGCAACGTATCACGGCCATCTGCACCAGAGAGAGATAGCTGAAAATATTTTTGAACGCATAGAGTCCGAAGACCACCAAAGAGAAATAGATGAGAGCCCGTTGCTGACCAAAAGTGATGAGCCAATCGTAAAGTTTCTGCAACGCTTGTGAGAGAAGGCTTGCATCGGCGGAAGGTACCGCAGCGGCCACACCTGTGGCGGTTCCCTCGGCGGGAGCGAAGAGGATTTTGAGAAAGTCGGCTACAGAAAGAGCTGTGGCCATGGTGAACACCACCGACAACACCACAAAAAAACCGTATGCCACCAATCGGGCAACATACGGTTTCATGTGATGCAGAGTGAAATTCATTGTTTGATTTATATTTTGTGACTGGTGACTGGTGATTAGTGACTGGGAGGCGGCAGCCACCTAATCACTAGTCACTAATTACTAGTCACTATACACTATTCACAACTTACCACCTTATACCCTAAATAATTGTGAGGGGTGATATGGCGGATACGCTCTTTGACATCGGGAGCGACATCGAGAGTTTCGACGAAGTCGGCGATGGTTTGAGCGGTGACCTTCTGATTGGTGCGGGTGAGCTGTTTGAGCGCCTCGTAGGGGTTGGGGTAGCCGACAGAGCGAAGGATGGTCTGTATGGCTTCGGCCACGACGGCCCAGTTATTGTCGAGGTCGTTGTAGATGGCCTGTTCGTTGAGGAGCAGTTTGCCCATGCCTTTCTGCAGAGAAGCGAGGGAGATGAGGGTGTGGGCGATGGGGACGCCGACATTGCGCGAGACGGTAGAGTCGGTGAGGTCGCGCTGAAGACGCGAGATAGGCAGTTTGTGGCTGAGGTGCTCGAAGATGGCATTGGCCAGGCCGAGGTTGCCTTCGGCGTTTTCAAAGTCGATGGGATTGACCTTGTGGGGCATGGCGGAGGATCCTACCTCGCCGGCCTTGATTTTCTGCTTGAAATATTCCATCGAAACGTATGTCCAGATGTCGCGGCAGAGGTCGATGAGGATGACGTTGATGCGTTTGCAGTTGTCGAAATAGGCGGCCATATTGTCGTAGTTTTCAATCTGCGTGGTATATTGCAAGCGCTCGAGGCCGAGGTGGTTGGCCACAAAATCGTTGCCAAAGGCACGCCAATCAACATCGGGATATGCGGCCAGGTGGGCGTTGAAGTTGCCTGTGGCTCCACCAAATTTGGCCGAGAAGGGAATCTGTGCGAAGTAATCCATCTGACGACGCATACGATAGGCGAAAACCATGATTTCCTTGCCCAACGAGGTGGGCGAAGCGGGCTGACCGTGGGTGTGTGCCAGCATGGGGATATCCTTCCACTCCTCGGCACGCTGTTCGAGGAGAGCAAGGATGGCCTGGTATTGCGGCAGCAGCACCTGCTCGTGGCACTCTTTGATGGTGAGAGGCACGGCAGTGTTGTTGATGTCCTGCGAAGTGAGGCCGAAATGGATGAACTCTTTGTAGGCCTCGAGCTGCATATTGTCGAAACGGCGTTTGATGAAATATTCCACCGCTTTCACATCATGGTTGGTGGTTTTTTCAATTTCCTTGATTTCCAAAGCATCGTCATCAGAAAAGTTCTGATAGATGGCACGCAATTGTTCGGGCAGTTGGGGACGCTGTGCGAAGAGGTCGTGCAAAGGCAGCTGGGGCAGCTGGCCGAGGGCGATGAAATATTCAATCTCCACACGGACACGATAACGTATAAGGGCACCTTCGGAAAAGAATCCTGCAAGGGCTTCGACTTTGGAACGGTAACGACCGTCGATGGGGGAAATGGCGTTGAGGCTGTTCATTATTGAGTTTTGAGTTATGTTTTATACGTGTTTGAATTATGTTTTATTAGTGTTTGGCGATAGCCTTATTCATAATTCATATATTAAATCTTGTTTGCCTTGGGGGCGTGGATGTTGAGAAGGTCGCGGTTCATAAAGGTGTGATGCGCGATGAGCTTCTCGATTTTGCGGTCGTGAGAAGCATCGATGAGCGCCTGGGCATAGAGGGTATTGTGCATATCGGTGCCCATGAGTTCGGCCCAACCGTTTTCGACAAACTGGAAGGCTTTCTGCCGAGGGCCTTCGCCATAGAAACCCGACAACGAAAGAATATTCACCTGGAATAGGATACCCATTTCTTTGAAATGCTCTAATCGGGTGGACTGGGCACTATAGTAGGGATAGCGCTCGGGGTGAGCCAGGATGATGTCGAAACCTTTCATCTGGAGGTCGAAGAGAATTTCGTCAAGACCCATGACCTGTTGGTGAAGCGAAAACTCAACCAGAAGATATTTGTCGGCCACAAGGAGGAACTTGTTATTGTCTATCCTGCCTTGGAAACCCGAGTCGATGCGGTATTCACCACCCACACCTGCCAATTTGAGGCCGTTGATGCCGCCATGGGCAGCAATGTCGTTGTTGAGGGCTGTGAAACGTTGACGAATGTCGTTCTCTTCATTGGGGAATCGAGGGAATTGGAAATGGGGAGTGCAAATGATGTTCTCAAAACCAGCCGCCCGCATAACACGCAGACAGGTGACAGATTCGTCGATGCTCTTGGAGCCATCGTCAACCATGGGGACGAGATGACAGTGCATATCGGTGCCCAAAGACTCAAAGATGGGTAGCGCTTCCTTTGGCTTGTGTTTCAAAAAATCAAATAGTGACATATATTTAGTATATTGAGATTCCTAATCAATTCGTTTAATATTGGCGCCCAGCATTTGGAGACGTTGGTCGATGTGCTGGTAACCACGGTCAATTTGTTCGATGTTGTCGATGCGACTCTTTCCTTCGGCTGACAAAGCAGCTATGAGCAGCGCCACACCAGCACGAATATCGGGCGAAGACATACGCACTCCACGCAGACGGTGCTCGTGGTCGAGGCCGATGACGGTGGCGCGGTGAGGGTCGCAGAGGATAATCTGCGCACCCATGTCAATGAGTTTGTCAACAAAGAACAGGCGGCTTTCAAACATCTTCTGATGTATGAGCACGCTGCCTTTGGCTTGGATGGCCACCACAAGGGCGATACTGATAAGGTCGGGGGTGAACCCTGGCCAGGGCGCATCGGCCACGGTCATGATGGATCCGTCCATGAAACGCTCGATTTCGTAGTGTTCGCGGGAGGGGACAAAGAGGTCGTCGCCTCGCTGCCACACTTCGATGCCCAAACGGCGGAACACTTGCGGTATGAGGCCGAGGTGCTCCATGCCGACATTGCGGATGGTGAGGTCACTCTGCGTCATGGCGGCCATGCCGATGAAGGAGCCCACCTCAATCATATCGGGCAGCAGGCGGTGCTGGCACCCGTGCAGTTCTTCGACCCCTTCGATGGTGAGAAGGTTGGAACCCACACCAGTAATTTTGGCACCCATGCGGTTGAGCATCTTGCAAAGCTGATAGACGTATGGCTCACAAGCAGCATTCATGATGGTGGTAGTGCCATGAGCCATAACGGCGGCCATGATAATGTTGGCCGTACCCGTAACCGAGGCTTCGTCGAGGAGCATGTAGCAGCCTTGAAGTCCTTGGGCGGTAACCTGATAGCCTCCGCGACGATATTCAACAGAGGCACCTAATTTCTCCATACCCAGAAAATGGGTGTCGAGACGGCGGCGGCCAATCTTATCGCCGCCTGGCTGGGGAACGATGGCACGCCCAAAACGAGCCAAGAGCGGACCTACAACCATAATGGAACCTCGGAGGGCGGTGGCCTGTGTGGCAAACTCTTCGCCTTCGAGGATTTCCAGATTCACCTCATCGGCCTGAAACTCGAAACTGCGGCCTTCGGTGAGCAAAGCACTGTCGTCATTGAGACGGCGCACTTTCACCCCCAAAAGTTGCAGAAGGCTGATAAGTTTGTTGACATCACGTATATCGGGAATATTGTCGATTCGCACCACATCTTGAGTGAGCAACACCGCACAAAGCACCTGCAACGCTTCGTTCTTGGCGCCTTGCGGGAATATCTCGCCTTGGAGTTTATGTCCGCCGACTATTTCGAATGATGACATATCTATTATTTATTTGGTATTAGTTATTTACTTTTTCTTTTTTTTCTTGCGATTACCATTGTTGCGACGCTCATCTTCGGTGCCTTTCAGGTATTCTTTCACATCCTTGTATTGGAACTCATGGTTCACCTGTAGACGTCCTTCAGAGAGGATGTCGAGCTGGTAGTCGATAATTTCGTTTTCTACCGTGTCGCGGTTCCACAGCAGGTAGTCGCGTTTCATGGCGTGTGCCAACATCCCTGTCAGGGCTTCGCGCTCCTCGCCTTTGGGATATTCGGCCACACGCTGCACCATTCTCTCCATCACATTGCCGTAGTGGCGAAAACTGATGCGGTTGGCGTTGTATTTCAACTGACGGGGTTTGAATTCCACCGTTTCCTCAGGAGAAATCTCGTATGGGACATCCACATCCAGTTTCCAATTGGCGAGTATCATCAGATGAACCCAATATTTACGTTTGTCAACATCGGCACCCTTGCCCTCGCCGCCTATACGGGCCATAATATCGACAATAGCAGCAGCGGTTTGGTTACGTTTGTCACGGTCTTCGATATGTTTGGCGTACTGGATGAGCTTATATATGTTGCGTCCGTAGTCGTTTATTTTAAGTTGTGTGCGTTTTGTGTTGTATTCCATTTACAAAGTTAGTTGCAGTGTTTTACAGAAGTCAATCATTATACCAGGGGTTGCAGAAGCCCATATTCATGGGGCAGAACATGCGATAGTAGTCGGTGGAGCAGGCAAAATAACTGCTCGGGCCGAAGGAGTGCATCCACGCATCGCGGTACATATAAGGCAGTGTGCCCGCATGGTCGCGGATGAGGGTGATGGAAAGCCGCAGATAATTGTCGTTGTTGAAGCGGAAAGCCGCAGCAGCCGAGATGGCTGTGGCCGAAACATCGAATGCTCCGCCGTTCATAGGACCATAGAATGGGGCGTATGTTCCGCCGATGTGGCTGATGGAGGCCGCGAGCCAGACATTCTCGCTCACCTGATACTCGGCAGAAAAATGACCCGCAATGAGGCCTGTGCCACCATTGCGATACTTGTAGGGGGCATAGCTGCGATTGTCGATATTATAATGGGTGTTGAGGCCGAAATCGGAACTGAGGCCGAAACCGCCTGTGAATGATAGCCGCTCATTGACATGGTAGGTCAGCGTGGGTGCCACGGTGGTGAAAGCTCGATTGTCGCCATAATTGGTGGCCATGAACCCTGTTTCGACAAACAGGTGCGGCTCCCATTTCGAGAAAGTCACCGAGTCGTCCAACAACTCGCCACCCTCATGACCGCAACGCCATTGTGCCTGCAACGGCATCGCAGCCAAAAGCATCAAAACGGTAAATATGAATTTTATTCGGGTCATTTGGTTTGTGTTTAATAATTTATAACGCGCGAATATGTCTTTTATTGTCTATATTTCCATTAATTTTAAAAACGAGGCGGGATAGGGTGTCTCGAACACCAACTTCTTGCCCGTAATCGGGTGTTTGAATCCGAGGCGGAAAGCATGCAACGCAAGGCGGTTGATGGGCGAAACATCGTCCTTGTAACCGTACATGGGGTCGTGCACCACGGGGTGTTTCTCCTCGCGCAGATGCACCCTGATTTGGTTGCGGCGCCCTGTTTCCAACCTCAGCTCGAGCAGCGAATAACGGCGACTTGTGCGCACCACCTTGTAGTGGGTGATGGCCAGTTTGCCACCATTGTCGGTAGGTGATGAGAGCACGCAGTACTCGCCATCGGTGAGCCACGATTGTATGGTGCCGCTCTCAGGTTCCATCTTGCCCCAAGCCACGGCAACGTATGCTCGGTCGTATACTATGCCTTTCCAATCCTCTTCAAAACGCTGCGACACCTGTTTCGATTTCGACACCACGAGCAACCCCGAGGTGTCTCTGTCTAAACGATGCACCACATGGGCGGTACAATGCTGGTGGGTGACTTCCAGATAGCGATTGAGCACGCTGATTACCGTCACATCGCCTGGCTTCTTGCTGTAGGAGAGCAACCCCTCGTGTTTGTTGACCACTATCAGGTAGTCGTCCTCGTACACAATATCCAGATCGCGGGGTTTGAAACGCTCCCTGTAGCTGGCCTTGCCTACCGCAACAACCATGCCTGGCTGCAGCGGAAAATTGAACTGGCTCACACGTCTTCCATTCACGCTCACGTTGTGCGCCAGCAGGTCTTTCACCTTGGTGCGGCTGCTGTCGGGCATCTGTTCCAACAGAAATTGAAGCAGTTCGCAAGAGTTCTCAACTTTATATTCCAATTGTTTCACGTGAAACATTATTTTTTCAGGTTATCAACAATTTCTTCACACTTATCAACAGGCCCCTACTCCCCTACTCCTTCGGTTTCGTACAAGTCCAAAAACTCGTAAGCGTTGCCTATGTTTTCGATGAATTTCATCATATCGGCATTGCTTATCACCAGCGAGGCAGTATTGTCGTTGGGGTGGAAACTCACCTTCTCGGCCTTGCGCAACTCATTATCGACAAAGAGGGTCACCTCATGGTTGGCATCGTTCACCAAAGTGAACAGCGACACCGACCCAGGCCTCACGCCGAGATACTTCATCATCCTTTCGGGCGAGGCAAACGAAAGCTTGCCCTGATGCAGTTTGTGCTCAATATCGTGGATGTCCATATTGTGGCGCGAATCCATAATGACCAGATAATGCCTGTTGCCTTTATGGTTGCGGAAGAAGAGGTTTTTGCACAACACCGTCCCCTCGCCACGGTAATACTGCGCGGCAATCTCGATAGTGGGGGCCTCGGGATGCTCGTAGTAGTCGAACCCTATGCCCAACTGCTGCAAATAATCGTATACCTGTTGCTGTCCTCTCATTTGATAATTCCTAATTGTTTCGACATTTCAAGCATACGCACGATGGGTTTCTTGGCCCTTTCGATAAGGTCGGCGGGGAGCACAATCTCGGGCGTTTCGTCACGCAGACAAGTATAGAGGTTTTCGAGGGTGTTCTGCTTCATATATCCGCAAGTGCAGGGGCAACCATCGGGCGAATTTGCGGCAATAAACTCGCGATCGGGGTTGGCCTTGCGCATCTCGTAGAGGATGCCACGCTCGGTGGCAACAATGAAACGACGGCTCTCCGATTTCTCGATAAAGGTGAGCATAGCCTTGGTGCTGCCCACAAAATCGGACACCTCGAGCACCTCTTGGCGGCACTCGGGATGTGCAATCACGGGGGCTCCAGGATACTGCTCCTTCATCTTCAAAATAGTCTCGGCACGCAAGGCATCATGCACCGTGCAGCATCCGTCCCAAAGCAGCATATCGCGGCCAACCACGCGGTTGATATAGCCGCCCAAATTTTTATCAGGAGCAAAAATAATCTTCTGATCTTGGGGCAGAGCACGCACCAGTTTCTCAGCATTGCCCGAGGTGCAGATAAGATCCGACTGAGCCTTGATTTCAGCCGAACAATTGATATACGAAATAACGATATGGTCGGGGTGCTCGGCCTTGAAGCGGGCAAAAGCCTCGCCGGGGCAGCACTCAGCCAAAGAACAGGTGGCAGTAATATCGGGCAACAGAACCTTGCGCGAAGGATTCAGAATCTTGGCCGTCTCGGCCATGAAATGCACTCCGCAGAAGACAATGATGTCATTGTCGCATTGCTGCGCCCTCTGCGAAAGAGCCAAACTGTCGCCCACATAGTCGGAAAGTTCCTGCACCTCGTCGTGCAAATAATAGTGCCCGAGAATGACGGCGTTCTTCTCTTTCTTCAGTCGCACAATTTCCCGTTTGAGTTCGTTGTTGGTCATAGCATACTTAGTTTTTTAAACCGCAAAGATACGAAATTTTTTGCATATATTGTATTTATAAATAGAAATTCTTTAATTTTAAAAAATCAACCTGTTGATAACTTTTCATTTTTTTCAAAATCCAGCCATTGCTGAAGCCTCATTTTAGGCTCGTTTTAGACTTGACTTATGCTCGCCATTTCTTCGTTATAGCTATCGAACCTGCAACGACCCTACAACGAAGGTACCCCTACCCTTCCCTTTGCAAATGAACACCACTCACTCTTAATATGTTTTTTGCTTCATCATTATGATTTGTATATTTTAACATTTATATCCCTATTGTGCCTCTTTGCTCTTTCATTATATCTCAACTATTGGTGGAGCAATATTGGGAGGATATTGGGAGGATATTGGGAGAATATTGGGAGGATATTGGGAGAATATTGGGAGAATATTGGGAGAATATTGGGAGAATATTGGGAGAATATTGGGAGAATATTGGGAGAATATTGGGAGAATATGTTTGCCATATCCATGCCTTGGTTTAACTTGTTTTATTAAAACACTCGGAATGCGTTTGCTTCTGCCATTCGACAAGTTATTTAGCTTTTTATGTGGATTTGAAATCTGTTTTCTTGTCGTTTTTGTTACGGTTACAGTAGTTATAGTTGAATTTTTAAGATGCTACATAAAGGAGGCTTTGTAATGCGATTTTTAATTGTAGCAATTGTAACTGTAACTTATTTCTCTTTACAACATGTCCAATGTTATTTTTTAGATGTTACTTAATCAAAAAAAATATTAATTTCTTTAATTTTCTTTTTATTCTTATTTTTAGGTGTCAATATTGTTGATAACTTTTTATTGGCTTATTCTTTGTTATAAGTTATAAACAGTTATGAACAATTTTGTCTTTTTTTACGATTTTATGGTTCAATGCTTTGTTGTTTTATTCACATCCTGTTGATAACTCAATTCACAGGGCATTGTTCAAACCCATTTTCGAAGTTACAATTGAAAACGAATGTTGATATTGAATGAAAAAAAGTCCTCTTTTGAACATTTTGATTTGGGCAAAAAGTTATCATTTTTTTATCCTCAAAGTACTAACATTGTTATCAACAATTTTTGTTGATATTTTTTAGTGTATTGATTTACTTGATGCTATTGCCATGGTTGAAAACATGTGAATAAGTAAATGTGATTTGTTGCTAATGATTTACGATTTTGTTGTAATTTTGCAATTTCAAAAAGTTTTAAACAGTCTTGTTTATGAAAGAAATTATTCCTATAGCGTGCGACCATGCCGGTTTTGAATTGAAAGAGGTGGTAAAACAGTATCTTGCTGAAAAAGGATTTGATGTAAAAGACTATGGCACAAATAGCAGCGAGAGTGTTGACTACCCCGATTATGCTCATCAGGTGGGTCGTGTTATCAATAATGGCGAGTATCGTCGTGGCATTGTGATTTGCGGAAGCGGCAATGGTGTGCAGATGACCGTGAACAAATACCCCAATGTGCGTTGTGCTCTTTGCTGGAGTGCCGAAATAGCACATCTGGGTCGCCAACACAACGATTGCAATGTTATTTCTATGCCCGCACGTTTCATCCCGCAGGAGGTGGCTTTGCAGATTGTCGACGAGTTCCTCAACACCGAATTTGAGGGTGGCCGTCATCAGCGTCGTGTGGAAAAGATTAATAAGTTACTTCAGTAGGTTCACAAATGTCAACATTGTTACAAACTGCCAAGGCCTTGGAAGGTCTTAGGCAGGTTTTTGCCTGTATAGACAATACCACGCTTGAAGGTTGCGACACCCGCGAAAAGGTCGAAAACCTTTGCAAACGATCTATGGAACTGCAAGATAGCAAACGCGGTATAAGCCATGTTGCGGCTGTTTGCGTCTATCCTGTGTTTGTGAAACAGGCACGGAAATGTCTACAAGGAAGCGGCATCCGTGTGGCTTCGGTGGCAGGTGCTTTCCCTGCGGGACAGTCTCCCCTACCCGTCAAATTGCAGGAGGTGAAATATGCTTTGGACGAGGGGGCCGATGAAATTGATATGGTCATTTCACGAGGATCTTTGTTGGAAGGCGACTACAACAAGGTTTTTGATGAAATTGCTGCCATACGCCAAATATCGGCAGCAAAAACCTTGAAAGTGATCCTTGAAACGGGCGAACTTCAAACCTCTGACAATATCGAAAAGGCTTCGCAGTTGGCCATAGATGCGGGAGCCGATTTCATCAAAACTTCCACGGGCAAAATAGCTGTTTCGGCCACCTTGGAAGCCTCCGAAGTGATGCTGAAAGTGATAAAGAAAAACTACGAAAAAACGGGCAAAAGGGTCGGCTTTAAGGCTGCTGGAGGTATCTCAACACCCGAAGAAGTGTTAAAATATTACCAGCTCACGCAAAATATTCTGGGCAAAGAACAAACTACAAACCAATTTTTTAGGATTGGTGCAAGCCGTTTGACCGAACGTTTGTTTGCTTTTTTAACAGAATAAGAATTTCGTTATTCGTACTTTTTTTATATTTTTGCATTTTATTATATACTACATATTACATGAAACCATTACAGAAAAAACTCGCCCGCTACACTGCTCCCCAAGAAGCTAAAGCCAAAGGCATATACCCTTATTTTACTCCCATTTCTTCCGAGCAAAACACCGAGGTGCTGGTGAACGACAAAAAAGTCCTTATGTTTGGCTCCAATTCTTATCTGGGATTGACCAACCATCCCAAGATCAAGGAAGCCGCCAAGGCCGCTATCGACAAATACGGCACCGGTTGTGCAGGTTCCCCCTTCCTCAACGGCACCCTTGACATTCATGTGCAGTTGCAGGACGAATTGGCCGAATTTTTGGGCAAGGACGGTGTGATGCTTTTCTCCACTGGTTTCCAAGCCAATTCTGGCACAATACCTTGCATCACAGGTCGCAACGACTATATTTTCTTCGACGAACTCGACCATGCCTCCATCATGGAGGGCAAACTCATCACCTTCGCCAATACCTACAAATACAAGCATCGCAACTATGAGGATTTGGAGCGCCAGTTGCAGAAATGCCCCATCGATGCCTCCAAATTGGTGGTCACCGATGGTGTCTTCTCTATGGAGGGTGATGTGGCCGATGTGGCTGTGTTGGTGGACCTTTGCAACAAGTATGAGGCCACATTGATGGTGGACGAGGCTCATGGTTTGGGTGTTTTTGGCCGCGAAGGCCGTGGCACTTGCGACCATTACAACAAACTCCCCGATGTGGAAGTGGTGATGGGCACTTTCTCCAAATCGTTGGCCGCACAAGGTGGTTTCGTGGCTTCCGATAAAGAGACCATCAACTACATGAAACACAATGTGCGTCCCTATATCTTTACCGCCTCCCCTACCCCTTCGACTACTGCTTCGGTGCTTGCCGCTCTGCACATTATGCGTTCGGAACCCGAGCGTAACGCAAAACTTTGGGACAACACTCATTACGCCATGAAGTGCTTCCAGGATCTGGGTTTCGAGATTGGCCATACCTCCACCCCTATCATCCCGCTCTTTATCCGTGATGCCGACAAAACCTTCCTGCTTACCCATAAGATTTTTGAAGAAGGTGTGTTCGTGACCCCTGTCATCCCCCCTGCCGTTCCGTCGGAGGATACGCTGATACGTTTCGCCCTCATGGCCACCCACACGCACCAGCAGATAGATTTTGCTGTCGATAAGATTTATCGCTGCTTCAAAGAGGTGGATGTGAAATTCACAAAATAGTGATTTAGAGTATGCTTATTGAGTTTGATAACATAGCTGAAGAGCGCATCCCCCACTTCAAAGGTGGCGAGAAAGATACCTTCGCAAGGATGTTCTTCGATGGCCAAAACCGCATCATGAAAGGTCGTTTGGAGCCGGGTGCCAGCATAGGTCTCCACACCCACGACACTTCAAGCGAGATTATCTTTATTACTGGCGGTCGTGGCGCGGTGCTATACGATGGTGAGATGCTACCTGTTCAGGCGGGAAGCTGCCACTATTGCCCCAAAGGCCATGCCCACAGCCTCATCAACAACTCTGATGCTTTATTGGAGTTCTCAGCCGTGGTACCGCAACAATGAGTAATTAGTTTAAACATTTTCATACATGGAGTGTACTATTATTAAAGAAGTTACAACTCGTTGCGAACTTCGCAGATTTATCAAATTTCCCAACAAACTTTTCAAGGATGTCCCTACCTACATCCCTGCATTGATGAGCGACGAGATAGGTTTGCTGACGAAGAAAAACCCTTCGCTTGAACATTGTGATCTTAAGATGTGGCTCGCCTATCGCGGCAAAGAAATCGTGGGTCGTGTGGCAGGCATCATCAACTATTCGGTCAACGAGCGTTGGAACAAAAAAGCTGTCCGCTTTGGTTGGATGGATTTTATTGAAGATTATGACGTCTTTACCAAACTGATGCAGACGGTGATAGAGTACGGCAAATCAAAGGGCATGAACGAAATCGAAGGCCCCTTTGGTTTCACCGATATGGACAAGGAGTGTTGGGTCATCGAAGGCTTCGATCAGCGTCAGAATATCAGCACACTCTACAACCCCAAGTATTACGTTGATTACGTCACCCGTATGGGCTTTGAAATACCATGCACCTGGGGACAATACCAGATGCCTGCAAGTCAGCCAATCCCCGAAAAGGTGGGTCGCATCAACGAACTTATTCTGCAACGCTACGACCTCAAATTGCTCAAATTCAAGTCGCGCAAAGAGGTTTACCCCTACGCTAAAAAGTTCTTCCTGGCCATCAATGCCGCTTTCAAAGACCTCTACGATTTCGTGCCGATGACCGATAAGGAAATAGACGTCTATATCAACGAATATTTCCCCTTCATCAATCTGGAATTTGCTAATTTTGTGGTCGATAAGGACGACAATCTCGTGGCTTTCGGCCTCAGCATCCCCGACCTCAATGCGGCATACAAAAAGTGCAACGGTAGCCTCTTCCCCTTTGGTTGGATACATGTGCTCCGTGCTTTGCACAAATTCCAGGATATCGACCTGTTGCTCAACGGTGTGCACCCCGATTGGCAGAAACGCGGCGTCCACTCCATCTATTATGCCGAGATGAACAAGAACGCCCAAAAACACAACCTCCGTTGGGCCTATACCAATCCGCAAATCATTGGCAACGAGGCTGAAAAGATATGGCACTCCTACGATGCTACCCCACTTATGAAACGTGCTGTTTTTAAGAAAAGCATTTGATAATATCACAACTCACAACAAAGAGGGTTCCTTTCCAAAGAACCCTCTTTGTTTTTGTACAAATCATCATGTAAACCTAATTCCGTTATATTATAACAATGAGTTAACACCAACCAGTAATAAGATCCCTATCAGTCAACCATTTTCAGGAAAACACAAAGGGTTATTGGGTCGGTAAGTATCACGAGAGTTTATAGTAGCTTCGCAGTATATCCACGTTCCAGTTGCCTGGGATGATGCGTTTGAGGTATACCGAAAGCTTCTGTGTGAAGTTTGGAGCCACCACATAGCGCAGGTGCGGGTGCTTAGCGTTGACGATTTTTTCCACTCTTTTGGCCATGTATTCGGGGGTTCCACCGCCGTTTTCCTCTTTTTCAAAGAGGGAGAGGGCTTGTTTGTACATGGGGCCGTAGTCGGGGTCGTTGATGGTGGCTTCGGAGTGCACGCGTACTGCTGTAAAGCCCGTTGCAAAGTCGCCAGGTTCGACTAACGACACGGAGATGCCGAATCCCTTGACCTCGGCGCTCAGAGCCTCTGAGAAACCTTCTATGGCAAATTTGGAGCAGGAATAGAACCCTTGGAAGGGTATGCCTTCGATGCCCGCAATGGAGCTGAAGTTGATGATTTTGCCGTAACGCTGTTTGCGCATATAGGGCAGCACGGTTTGGCACATCTTTACACAGCCGTAGAAATTGGTCTCCATCTGGAGTTCTATTTCATTCTGTGCGGTCATTTCCAAGGCGCCTCCGAGGCCCATACCGGCGTTGTTTATCAAAACATCGATATGGTTCTCTTTTTCGTATATCTCTTTGATTATCTGTTCTGAACGTGCTTTATCGCGAATATCCCCTTGCAGGTATTGTATGGTGGGGTGGCTCATTTCTCGGCGGCAGATGCCGTAGATTTTGTGTCCTTTGGTGGCTAAGCGTTCGGCTATGGCTTTGCCGAATCCGGAGGAGGCTCCTGTGATGATGATGACTTTGCTCATATTGCTAATCTGATTGTCTTTAAATCTGAATATCTTTCAATTTGCAAAGTTACAAAAAAATTATGGATTACATATTTATAAAATGTATTTTATTCATTCAAAAATATTTTTGTATTTTTGCAAGTTAATTCTATCGCGTGCAGAACAAAGATACCATAATAGGAAGTCTGGATAAATTTATCCGTAAGTACTACAAAAACAAGTTGATAAAAGGTTTGTTATATGCCGTCACCTTGCTTTTGTCGCTCTTTATTATCATTGCTTTGCTTGAGCATTTTGGTTATTTTGGCACTTGGGTGCGGGCAATTCTTTTCTGGTTTTACCTGCTTGGGGGCTTGGCTGTGCTTACTTTTTATGTTGCCATACCCCTTGCCAAGATGTTTCGTTTGGGCAAAGTAATATCGTATGAAGAGGCTGCGTGCATTGTGGGTGATCATTTCCCCGAGGTGAAGGACAAACTGCTTAATCTGCTCCAGTTGCAGCAGAAAGGCACCACAGGTGACGATGATTTGTTGCAAGCCGCCATAGCACAAAAGACGGCCCAACTAACGCCTGTGCCTTTTCACGAGGCGGTGAACCTCAAAGCCAATAGAAAATATATCAAATATGCCGCCATTCCGGTAGTGGTAATCCTTGCTTTGCTCCTCTTCTCCCCTACCCTCTTGACCGAGCCGTCACACCGCATTGCGCATTATTCCACACAGTTTGAACGTCCTGCGCCTTTTACGTTTGTGATAGAGAATAAGTCTTTGGAAGTTGCTCAGCAAGAGGATTTCGAACTCAGAGTGGCCATCGAGGGCGATGTGGTTCCTGCTGAGGCTTTTATCAATATCGAGGGCAATATTTTCAAGATGCAGCAGGTTGACAAGAGCCATTTCAGCTATATTTTCAATACTGTGCAGCGCAGTTGCAAGTTCCATTTTGAGGCTGTGGATGTTGTTTCGCCAGAGTTCGAATTGACTGTTTTTCCCAAGCCCGCTGTGGTCGATTTTCAGGTGCTCCTCACCTACCCTGCCTATACGGCCAAGGGGCAGGAGACACTCTCGAATGAGGGCGATATGACTGTTTCACAAGGAACATCGGTCAAATGGCTTTTCAATACCAAGGATGTTGACACCTTATATTTTATTCAAGATTCGGTTGTTAGAAAGCTTGTTCCCGATGAAAACGGGCGTGTTTCTATTGCATTTAGGGCGATGCATTCGTTCAATTACGGCTTTGCGGCTGCCAATCGTTTTGCCCCCAATTCCGATACTTTGCGTTATGCGGTAACCACTATCGAAGATGCTGTTCCGATGATTGCAGTAGTCGAAATGCGCGATTCTGCTATGCCCGACAGGTACTTCTTCCAAGGCCGCATAAAGGACGATTACGGCTTTACTAAGTTGGCCTTCAAGATGGTGAGAACCAATGTTCAGGACACCTCGAAAAAGACCACCGACACGCAGATTATCGGCATTACGAAGGAGCCGGTTCAGGAGTTCTATTACTCGCTGAATATGGCCGAAATACAGCTTCAGCCAGGCGATAAGGTTACCTATTATTTTGAGGTTTGGGACAATGATGCCATTCATGGTCCCAAGTCGGCCACATCGCAGCAATTTGAGCTGCTCATACCTACCGAACAGGAACTTGACAATATCCTCGAACGCAACTCCAACGAAGCACAAGAGAAGGCTCAAATGTCTGTCTCTGAGCTCAAAAAGATGCAGGAGGAGATTAACGAGTTGATGCGAAAATTGGTGGATAAGAAGGAACTCAACTGGCAGGATAAGAAAGATTTACAGGAACTTGCCAAGAAGCAGGAGGCGGTGAAGGATATGCTCAACAAGATGCAGAATCAGTTGAAAGAGAACAAACAATTGGAGCAGAAATATAAGGATCAGAGCGAAAAATTGATGGAGAAACAACGCGAGTTGGATCGTCTGATGAACGAGGTGATGAATGAGGAAATGAAGCAGATGATGGAGGAGATTGACAAGATGATGAAGGAGATGGATAAAAAAGCGGTTCAAGAGGAGCTCGAAAAACTTAAGATTGATAACGAACAACTCGAGAAACAGCTCGACCAAAATATCGAACTTATGAAGCGTCTGGAGATGGAAAAGAAGGTGGAAGACGCTATTCGTAAAACCGAACAACTTGCTGAAAAACAGCGTGAACTATCCGAAAAAACTGAACAAGCGAAAAGTAAGGAACAGAAAGATGAGTTACTGAAAGAGCAACAAAATCTCTCCAAACAGTTTGACGATTTGAAGAAAGATCTAAAGCAGATTCAGCAAGAGTATAAGCAAATTGATAAAGATCTCGATTTTAAAGTAGATCAAGAACTTATGCAGAAAATCGACAATAATCAGCGAGGTGCGGAAGAAAAGTTGGGCAAGGGTAAGAACAAGGATGCTTCAAAGCAGCAGAAGGACGCTGCTGAGCAAATGGAGCAACTTTCCGAGCAATTGGCCGAGGCTCAAACCGACCTTGAACAGCAAGACCTGGCTGAAGATTCGGAGATGATTCGTCGCCTTCTGAAGAATTTGGTGCAACTTTCGTTCAATCAGGAATCATTGATAAACAAAGTGCGTTCTATATATATCCAAGACCCACAATATCAAAAGATTATTGTTGAGCAGAATAAGATAAAGGACGATTTTAGAGCCGTTGAGGATTCTCTCAGAGCTATCGCCAAACGTCAGTTGCCAGTAGCGCAAGCTATCAACAAAAATGTGGCTGATGTAAATAATAATGTGGCACGCTCAATGTCGGGATTGTTGGATATGAACCAATCTTTTTATGGTACATACAAAAATGCACAAGCTTCACAATCAATGCAGTATACAATGACCTCTTTCAATAATCTGGCTTTGGTTATGGCAGAATCATTAGATAAGATGCAGAATGAAATGCGTCAAAATCAGCAAAAGAAGAGCCAAAGTCAGTGTAAGAATCCAGGCAAAAATAAGAAACAAGGGCAGTGTAGCAATCCAGGCAAAGGAAAGCCTTCGCCCAAGTCGATGAAGCAGATGCAGCAAGAGCTGAACAAACAAATGGAGGCTTTGAAAAAAGAGCTTGAAAAACAAGGTAATAAACCTGGAGGAAGAAAGAAAATTGGCGATAAAGGCAGTACTCAGATGAGCGAAGAGTTTGCCCGTATGGCAGCTCAACAAGAGATGCTACGTCGCATGATGCAAGAATATGGTGAAGAAATGAAGCAGAACGGAGTAGGTGATGCGAAGATGCTCAAGGAAATCAATGAGATGATGAAACAGATGGAACAAACTGAAACTGATTTGGTTAATCGTGTCATTACACAGCAAACAATCAAACGCCAACAGCAAATTATGACCCGTATGCTTGAGCACGAAAAGGCCGAGATGCAGCGAGAGAAAGAGGAACGCCGTGAGAGTCGTGAGGGTAAAGAAATGCGACACCAACCATCGCAGAGTGATTTGGAGCAATTCCAGCGTTTGAAAGATAATAATATGGAACTTTTCCGCAGCATACCCCCTACCCTCTCCCCTTACTACAAGTCGAAAGTGAATGATTATTTCTATAAATTTTAAGTTGATTTCAAAATTATTTATAAAAACTCAAAAAAAAATCGTAACTTTGTAATCGCAAAAGAAGGAAGTATAGCAGAATGGAAAGTATTGTAATACAGTCTGATATTGTTAATATGGTTCTTGCCGAGAACTTCGTTGATGCTATTTGTGACGATCGTCACCTTGACAATTACTATGCTACAATCTCCGTTCCTGTGTTAAAAGCGGTGGAAAATGCTATTCTTTTTGGCAGTAAAAACAATTCAAAATCTTCTGTCACCCTTTCGTGTGATTATTATCGCGGAGGCATAGTTTTCACTATTCAGGCTTCCGAGAGTTGTTTTGCTGAAATTCCAAAAGGTGATATTCCTCCAGCTGGCTCTTTTCAAGAAGCTATGTTTTTAGTAGGCATGTTAGCCGATGAGGTCAAGCCATCAGATGATGGGTGCTCATTGCAAATAAAGTTTGCTATTCAGGGTATCAAACCTGAAGAAGCTGCTCATCGTGTTGCTGTGTTGGAAAAATTTTATATGCCGAAAGTTGTTGGGGCATGACGAAAATATTGACTGCTTTTTTACCCTTGATAACTCAACGAGATTTTATTATATTGAGCAGATTATTTACTGCTCATTTTTATTTCGAGGAAAATGAGGAATATTTAACCTAACACACTGCTAATATATTGAAAAACAATAAGTAATGTTTGATATATTATAAACAATAAATTTCTTCTAAAAAATCATTTATCATATAAAAATTCACCTATTCACCAATTTACTCTATCACATTAGTCATGGCCATCTATTTTTCATCTGAGAATACAAAATTTGACCTTAAAAATAAAATGAAGGTCAAAAAATGGATTTCCGATACTATCAAGTTGCAAAGTAAAAGGGTAGGGGATATAAGTTACATTTTTTGTGACGATGCATACCTCATTGAGATTAATCGAACTTACCTTAATCATGATACCTATACCGACATAATTACATTCGACTATGTGGAGGATGACCTTGTGTCGGGTGATATCATGATAAGTGTTGAACGTGTCGAAGAGAATGCCAAGATTTTCAAAACCACTTTTGAACAAGAACTTCATCGTGTGATTATTCACGGAATACATCACTTATTGGGTCAAGGAGACAAATCTGAAGCCGAAGCAGCTGCGATGCGAAAAAAAGAAGAAGCATCGTTAACAATATGGAATTCAATGCAATAATAACATAGTTTCACGCGAAACAATGACTTTTCCTTCGTTTGATATCATCGTTGTAGGTGGCGGCCATGCAGGTGCCGAAGCTTCGGCTGCTGCTGCCAATATGGGTGCAAAAACACTATTGGTTACTCAAACAATCGAAACCATCTGTCAGATGTCGTGCAATCCTGCTATGGGTGGTGTGGCAAAAGGGCAGATAGTGCGCGAAGTGGATGCTTTAGGAGGATGGTCGGGTATCGTTACCGACCGTTCAATGATTCAGTTCAGGATGTTGAATCTTTCCAAAGGCCCTGCTATGTGGAGCCCCCGGGCTCAATGCGACAAAATGCAGTTTTCGCTTAATTGGCGTCAAGTGTTAGAGAATACCCATAATCTCTCCATTTGGCAAGATGAGGTAACCGAAGTTATTATCAATGGTGGTGCTGTAGGTGGTGTCCGTACTCGTATGGGTGTCGAGATACCTGCAAAGGCTGTAGTTCTTACCAATGGTACTTTTTTGAATGGAACCATCTATATCGGTGAAGGCAAATGGTCGGGAGGCAGAATAGGGGAGAGGCCGGCAGTTGGATTGTCCGACCAGTTGCGTGAAGCTGGTTTTGAGGTTGACAGATTAAAAACAGGAACACCTGTCCGCATTGATGGACGTACCATAAATTTTGATGCTCTCGAGCCGCAGCCAGGCGATGATAATCCTCAGAAGTTTTCTTTCACTGATACACTTTCTCTGCAGACACAGCGTCCTTGCTATTTGGCATATACAAACGAACATACACACGACATTCTTCGTACAGGCTTTGATCGTTCGCCTCTTTACACAGGTCGCATACAAGGCCACGGTCCTCGTTATTGCCCGTCAATTGAAGATAAAATAGTCCGCTTTGCAGGCAAGAATCGCCACCAACTTTTTGTAGAACCTGAAGGGTGGAACACCCATTCCTATTACCTTAATGGTTTCTCTTCCTCATTGCCGCTTGAGGTTCAGATGGAGGCTTTGCACTCAATTCAAGGGTTTGAACAAGCTCAAATATTCAAGCCTGGTTATGCTATCGAATATGACTTTTTCCCACCAACGCAACTCAATTATACATTGGAAACAAAACGGGTGGAGAATCTGTTTTTTGCAGGGCAAATCAATGGCACTACTGGTTATGAGGAGGCCGCTTGTCAAGGTCTTATGGCGGGTATCAATGCTGTTTTGAAAATTCAAGGCCGTCCGTCGTTTGTGCTCAATCGCACACAAGCCTATATTGGTGTCCTTATTGACGACTTGGTCACGAAAGGTGTTGATGAGCCCTATCGTATGTTCACCTCACGAGCCGAATACCGCATCTTGTTGCGTCAAGACAATGCCGATATTCGTCTTACGCCGCTGTCCAATGCTATTGGATTGGCTTCTGATGAACGTATGCGTAGGGTAGAGGAGAAGGAACGCTATACAGAGTCCTTATCGCAATTTGTTTCCGATACCCCAGTTACTCCAACCGAAGCAAATGCCATGTTGGAGCGTTTAGATACTTCGGTGTTGCAACAGAAAGTAAAATTAGTAAATCTGCTTCTTCGTCCCGAGGTTGGCATGAATGATTTGCTTACAATCTCGCCAGATTTGCAAGATAGGGTAGGGGTCATCCCTTCTGAAGTGCGCAATGAGGTTGTGAATGCTGCCGAAATATTGTTGAAGTATCAGCGTTATATTGAAAAGGAACAAGACGTGGCAGGGCGTATTTTGAAGTTTGAAGATGTAGTTTTGCCTTCCGATTTTGACTATTTCTCGTTGCAGTCTCTCTCGTATGAGGCTCGTGAAAAACTCAATAAAATGCGTCCTCGCACCATCGGTCAGGCCTCTCGTATCAGCGGAGTCTCACCTGCCGATGTGTCGGTATTACTCATCTATTTCAAGCCGTGAAAACCCGCTTGTTTCACGAGGAACACAATGGCTAAACATCATGTTCTATGATATTTAATCTGTTTTCAATCTTTTTTTGACAATTCAAGTACTCTGTAGGCCGAAAATATCAATAATATATTGAAAGTATGATTTTTATTATGAAAAAGTATTGTATAACTATCTTTTTGTTCTCTATGCTGGTCTTTGCACCAATAGAGGCGCAGAACACAGCTCTTTTTAAAGAGGTGGTTACCGAGTTGAGTTCGTCCAAATACCAAGGACGTGGATATACCAATGACGGTGTCCGCAAGGCTGGAAAATATATCGAGCGGCAGTTTCATAAAGTGGGAGTCGATAAGGTCGAGGCGCAGTCATATAATATTGACATCAACACTTTCCCTGGCAAAATGGAAATGTCGGTAGATGGACGCAAACTACAACCTGGCGATGATTTCGTAATGCGCGAATACTCCCCTGGAGTGAAAGGCTCGTTTGGATTGTACTATATTGACACGGCGAACTACAATTTCGACCGAATCCTTTCCGACTTGCAAAAACCCGAGAACAAAGACTGCTTTGTGGTGTGTGATTTTTGGTTCACTTATAAGCATGGCAAGGATTTTCGTAAGTTGGAAAGTCTTGCAGGAGCTCCTAATGCAGGTTTGGTGTATCAATGGAATTCGCCTTTGAAATTTTACAAAGCATACGGCGAAAAAGTCGCGGAGAAACCTATCATCTGGGTTTCGTCCCAGTTCCCCAAAGATGCCAAACAAATTAAAACGAGTATTGAGCATCGTTTTCTGCCAGGTTATGCTTCAGACAATGTGATAGCCGTTGTCGAAGGTCGTAGACACGACAGTTGCTATGTTTTCACCGCCCACTATGACCATTTGGGCAAACTGGGTCGCAAACAGTTCTACCCTGGTGCCAACGATAACGCTTCGGGTACGGCAGCCATTATCACTCTGGCTGAATATTATGTGCAGCATCGTCCCGAGTTCGACATGCTGTTCATTGCCTTCAGTGGTGAAGAAACAGGTTTGCGTGGCTCCACTTATTATGTCGAGCACCCCACAGTGAAACTTTCGAAGATAATTTACTTGTTCAACCTCGATATGGTGGGCGACAACAACCCTGTGCAGTACGTCGAGGTGAGCGATGCAGGCAATGTTGGTTTTACCCGTATGGAGGAGATGAATGTGTCCAATCATTATTTTCAATCCTTCAACAGGGGGCAGCTGGCGGGCAATAGTGACCACTATCCCTTTGCTCAAAAAGGAGTACCGTGCATCCTCTTTGAAAACGAGGAGGGTGATGCCTTCCCGTTCTATCATACCTATCATGACGATATGGCTCATTTCCGTTTCGACACATACGGGCCATTGTTTCGACTGCTTACCGATTTCGTAAACCAAAAGTGACGCCATGACCATACAAGAACGCCTCTTTGCCCTGCAAGATAAGGAATATGCGGCCTTTCAGGCCAAACTGACCCCTACCATACCGCCCGAGAGATTTATTGGTGTGCGGGTGCCACAGGTGCGCATACTTGCCAAGGCATTCATCAAAGAGCCAGAACACGAGCACTTTGTTCAACAGTTGCCGCATCAGTATTATGATGAAGATATGCTTCATGGGGTGCTGCTTTCAGAGATGAAGGATTATTCCACATGTCTTGCTGCTGTGGATAGATTTCTTCCCTATGTCGACAATTGGGCGGTGTGCGACATCATGTCGCCCAAAGTGTTCAAGAAACATAAGGTCGAACTCTTGCCCAAAATACGCGAGTGGGCCGCCTCTGACCACACTTATACCTGTCGTTTCGGCGTGGAGGTGCTGATGAGCCACTTCTTAGACGAGGATTTTAACCCCGAATATTTAGAGATCCCCGCAGCGGTCATCAGCAACGAATATTATGTTAAGATGATGATAGCATGGTTTTTCGCCACCGCTTTGACCAAACAGTGGGATGCCGCTTTCCCCTACATACAGCAGCAGCGCCTGGCCCCGTGGACACACAACAAAACCATCCAAAAAGCCATTGAGAGCTACCGCATCACCAACGAACAAAAAGCATTGCTACGGTCGCTCAAGATACAGGTTCTATAAATTGATTCCAAGAATTTTAGGAGTGAATTTATAGCACATTGCTGTGCAGAATGAACAAACAACGTATCTTAATATAATATATTGATATTCAGTAATATGCTGAAATATTCCCTAATTTTCAATAATCATTATTTGTCTGTGATCAATTCGGGGTACTGTATGAATACTTGCAGCAGTTGATTTTGTGCCATTTTATTGCAGCAACATGAGTGTATATAGTTTATAGTATGACACTTGCACCCAAAGAAAAGACCAAACGATCATATTGTTTTTTGCTATTTCTGTGTACCCATTGTGGTCAGCAGAGCGTCGCGGATTTCGTTTTCTTCGACAGGCATATCTATCACAGGGGCCCCCAACTCCTGCATAAGCACACAGCGTATTTCGCCCTCGGCGTTCTTTTTGTCTTGCCGCATATAGGCTATCAGTGCCTCGGTGTCCTTCAAAGTGTAGTGGGGCAGATTCATCAGTTTGGCCGCCACACAGCGGTAGCGGTCGAACACCTGCGTGTCCAATCCCAGTTTTCGCACCGAGAGGTATAGGGCGCACACAATGCCCGCCCCTATGGCAAAACCGTGGCTCAGAGGTGTCCCACCCTTGGTGTGGCCGAAAGCCTCGATAGCGTGGCCGAAAGTGTGGCCGAAGTTCAGCATCCGTCGAATCCCCTGATCGGTGGGGTCTTCCTTCACTATGGCGGCCTTAATCTCGGCGCAAGCCGCTATCATGTCGGGGTGCAGCTCCAGGGTGCCATTCATAACCATGTCGCAAAGGCGTTGGTATTCGTCGGGGTTGCCAATCATGAATGTTTTCAGCATTTCAAACACCCCGTTGAAAAGTTCTCCGTCGGGCAGCGTGTCGAGAAAATCGGGTTCGATGCAGGTTATCTCGGGTTGGTGGAAAAAACCCACCTGGTTCTTGCAGCCCGCGAGGTTCACGGCAGTCTTGCCCCCGATGGCGGCATCCACCATACCGATGAGGGTGGTGGGGACATTGATATATCTGATTCCCCGCTTGTAGCCTGCCGCCACAAAGCCGCCCAAATCGCTCACACATCCACCCCCCAGGTTCACCAGCACCGTGCTGCCGTCGGCATTGCTTTCCAGCAGTGTCTGCCACAGCTGCGAGGCTATGGCCAAGTCTTTGCATTCTTCGCCCACCGGCACCTCCATCAGCTCCACCTCCTGCAACCTCTCCACCCGCGACACCAGTCGGGCGAGGCAGTTATTGTAACTATTCTCATCCACAAGGACAAAGAAACGGGCATTGTCGTATCTTTTTGCGGCCAGCATACGGTTCAGCCGACTCAATGAAGAAGTTTTTGAAGGCAGTATATTCATGACGATAAAGATTTAAAAACGGGGCATTTCATAAAAGCGCACCCAGTCCACCTCCATCGCGCTGGGCAGCGGAGTGGTGTCGTCGGGGGCATTGTCGTAGCTTTGGATGGCCACATTGAGAATGATATAGTAGGGGTGGCAGGGGAAAAGCTTGTTTTCGCGGTAGCGTCGGCCCCACTGCATGTTGTTCTCATCAATATGGCGGCCAAAGAAACCTTTGTAGCGCGGATATTCGTACACCAATTTGTCGTCCACCAGCCAGCGGATATACAGCGGGGTATAGACTAGGGCAAAGACATGGTAGTCCGAGTAGAAATCGTGGCCGTCGTAGCTGTGCGTGCTCTGCTCGGTGTGGCCGTTGGAATCGTAGTTGTAGTGCACCGTCACATGGTGAATCGTGGCAAGACTGGAGGTGTCTTTCCCCTCGTTCCAAAATTCAAAAATGTCAATCTCGTCCATCTTACCGTTGGGGCTGAAAAGCCAGAAAGCGGGCCACAGACCCCAGCCCCGAGGCACACGGATTCGGGCCTCATAGCGTCCGTAGGAAAAAAGTCGATAGGTGAGAATCTCGGCCGTGGTGAAATCGAAATCCGTGTTGGCTTCGGCATAAAAAGGCTCCCACTGCACGGGGTAATCCATATTCCTCTTCAGCTCTCGGCGCGAGACAAGTCTCAGTACGCCGTTGCTTACCGACACATTCTCGGGTTGGTGCCAGGCCTTTTGATCGTTCAACTCAAGATCGCGAGGCACACCCGTGACAATGCGCCACAACGCGGTGTCGAGCGCCGAGCCCTCAAACTCATCGGCAAAAGCCAAAGGCCACAAGCCCGAATATTGGTATGATCGAAATGCCGAGTCGCTCTCGGCGGTGTGCCACGTCGGGCCATATTGCGCCCATGCCACACATGGGCAGCAAAGCCACAACAACACTATGATGTAACCTCTCTTATTCATTTGACCAAGAGTTGGGTAGTGGTTCTCGAACGCTGCTGCAAAAGGATGGGGCGGCCATTCACAATCTCGTCAATGATGTGCTGGGTATAATAGCGTATCGTGATGAGCTGCAGCCCTCGGTTGTAGCGTAGGCGGAACAGCGTCGACAGCCTCTCTTGGAGTTGCGACAGCAGCACCTCGTTGTCGTCAATACATATCGAGAAACTCAAAGCCGAATTCTGCATCAGGTTGACCCGTATATTCAGCTCCGCCAAAGCGGTAAAAATAGTCTGCAGATTGTCCTCGGCAATAAAACTGAAATCTTTGGGCAACACCGACAGTAGCGTCTGTTTGTTCTTAACAATATACAGCGGTGTGAGCGGATCGATAGTTTTGTAGGGGCCTATCACCGAACCCTCTGCCTCGGGGTCGAGGAACGACTTGATGTGCAGTTCCACATTCTTATTCTGTATCGGCTTCACCGTCTTGGGCTGTATCACACTCGCGCCATAATA
>JAZUFY010000119.1:0-8664 GCA_045640925.1 Bacteroidales bacterium | reverse complement strand
TCCATGGCGTTGTTGGTAAAAGCCCGCAAAGTGAACATCACCTCGGCCTCGCCTGCCGATGTGCCAAAAGCCTCTTCGCCCAGACGCACACATATCAACGTGCTCTGTCTGAAATTGTCGAGAGAGACCTTCTCGCCACTATTGAGACGCATCATCCGCTCAATAATCTCCGCCACGGCCAACCCTGGGTTGAGACCTTTCTCGGGTGTTGAGGCATGGGTGTTGCGGCCCTGCAAATGATATATCACACCCGAAGATGCCGCAGCAAAAGTGTGTCGATTCAACACCACCGTGCCCAAAGCAAACCCAGGGAGATTATGCAATCCGAAAAATTGTTTGATATTATATTGCTGCAAGATATCTGCATCGAGTATTTTCTGCGACCCCATACCCGTCTCTTCCTCGGGTTGGAAAACGAGGATGACGTTGGAGACCTTTTTTGCCGCAATCATTTCTGCCAAACAAAGCAGGATGGCGGTGTGTCCGTCGTGGCCGCAACGATGACCTATGGGGAGCGCATCTATATCGCCACGGACGGCCACCATGGGATGAGATTTGTTGGTGCCCCACACGGCTATCACGCCGAAGCCGCCGACATGTTCGTACACTTTGTCGGGGTGGCAATGTGCCAAGAATCGGACAACTGTGTCGTGGGCATAATACTCGTCGCCCGAAACACCCGGGTGGGCATGGAGGTCCTGCCTTATCTCTCGAACACTCTTGCAATCGTTTTTATCGCACATCGTTACAATCAATTCCTTATATTTTGAGCCTCGCTCTTCAAAATTCTTAAATGCGTCATAGCTGGCAGCGGCGGGCGACAGCAGGCACACCTTGCCTTTGGCGGTATGAGCAAAGCACCACGCCACAATCTTGGCATAATCGTCTTCGACCAAAATATTCCTCCCCTGTAACTGCCATTCCTGCTTCATACGTCTGCCCGCATTGCCCACAAAGACAATGTTTCTCACCGCAAAGCCTTTTCGCCTCTTGTCGGCGAGATATGCACCCAGAGGAGTATAGTCAATCTTGCGGTCGAAACCGCCCAAAATCAGCGTGTCCACATCCTCCAACGCCTCTACCGCAGCAATGGCGGCTTCTGGGATAGTGGATATGGAATCGTTATAAAATAATATATCTTGATAGGTGCCTACCTTCTCCAAACGATGGGGCAGCCCTTGAAAAGTCACCAATGCTTTGGCAAAGGCAGCCTCATCCACCCCCAAGAGCGATGCCGCCTTATATGCCACGAAGACATTGCCAACATTGTGGTCGCCTTTCAACGTCGAGGGCATGGAGGCAACACACGACAACTTGGCTTCGGCAAGACTATATGACGTGGCGCGTGAACGCAGCTGCGCAGATACTTCTTCGACCCGTGCAAGCAAGTCGGCACTATCGTTGCAATAGAAGAAATAATCGTCGGGTGTCTGACACAAAGCCATCTGCATTTTGGCCATCTGATAACCTCTATAGTCGTGATAATGGTCAAGATGTTCCTGATACAGGTTGAGCAAAATGCCGATGTGGGGGCCGCGATGTATATTCTCCAATTGATGGCAAGAGAACTCTGCCACCACCCAACTATCCGACTCAATTTTGTCGAGGATATCAAACAGCGGTATGCCCATGTTGCCAGCCAAAACAACCTTGTTGTCACCGAAATGTTCTTTCAGTACATGGTGTATCAGCGTGGTAGTGGTGCTTTTGCCCTTGGTGCCCGACACCGCGACGGTGCGGTCGCCATACACCTGCAAGAAAAGGTCGGTTTGTGAGGTGATAGTGGAGAGGTTGCATCGGCCCTCAAACTTCATTGTCGAGATGCCTGGCGACTTGATAATCCAATCGTAAGGACAATTGTCGGCAACGGCTCTCTCCAAGGCCGAAAAAATCTCCTCGTCATTCTGAGCCACATCAACCGTCGATTCGGGCAACAAACGCTGCAAAAGGGCGTGCGAGCTCTTGCCCTCACGGCCATAACCGGCAATCAATATGCGGCGGTCTTTCAGCAGTTGTTTAAATTGTTGCTCTCTGTACATGCGACAATATTATGGCTACCTCGTTTTCATTGAGGTTATGTTCTCGGAATATAGTAGTTAAAGAAGTAGTAGGTGCCTCGGCGAGATAATTGCGGAGCAACACGGGCCGATCATTCGGATACCAGCGTTGCAAAGTCATGGCCAAAGCACTGTTCACCTCGCTGACTGTCCCCACACATTCAAATGGTTTTGTCTCCGCGCGACCTGTCAGTTCTTCAAAATACCGACTCATCTCGATATCGTCGAGCATATTTTTACCAAAGATGGCATTGAGGCGTTGCGGAGCAATAAATGGGGACAAAATGATATAGGCAAAAAGACATTTGGCACATTTGCCACACCATATATCCTGTTTGCTACCCGCGTTGCAGCTGCGGAAAACATCAAAATACTTTTCGTTTTGACTGAAAAGCATGGCAATCTGCAATTCCGATAACGGACGCAGGAAACTGAAATAGTTGTATTCTGAAGAGATGTTCTCCGACACATAGCGGCGGAAATCATCTTCGAATTCCAGACTTTTAGAGTACTGGTGATTAACCGATGTGCCTACAACCGTGGCTTCGTTGGCACTGCTTTCGTTGGACAGAGCCACATTTGGCACTCCCGACAATTGCGAGGCCAACAAAGTATAGAAAGCCAGCATGGCACTGAAAGGGGTGTGACCATTCAAGCAACCTTTGGCATTCAATTCCAACAAAAGGGGATGGATGGTACGACGTATCTCTATCACATCGTCCATGGTGTACCCTGCGGCTTCAACGCACCCCACAGTGGCTCCCCTTGGGTTCATAATCAGCGGTATGGGGCGGACACCTTCGGGTTGCAACTCCTGTAATAATTCAAGGGTGACAACCGAATCCTTACCACCTCCGATGGGGACAAGATAAAGATTGTCAGATTTAAAGGGGGGCAGATTTTCAGAATGTCCGAAAGTTTGAACATCTGAGCGTTCGATGGTGCTGATGGTCATAAAGTCCTCCATCGTCGCACTGATGCCGTTGATATAGAAGAATTCGCCTAAGCCGTTGTAATAAATCTTCTTCCAAAAAGCCTTCTGGCTGTCCGTCAACATGCCGCATCGCACCGTGACTTTCGGTGGGCAGACACTTTTCCAATAGCTCACAAGCTCTATCATGCCAATGTTGAACACCAAAGTGTCCATCACCTCTTGGGGTTGGTCGAGGCGGAGGAAACGACGTGCGGGGATGTGCGCAGTGGGTTTGAAACAGATGTCCTCGCCTATACGAAAAGTAAAAACAATGTGCAGCCCGTCAGGCTGCACTTGATATTCGTAACTTTCGTAGACAAACTCGGGGTATGTCTGACGGAGGGCTTCGTATTTCGACTGTTTCGACATTTGGATAAAGATTTTCAGATTCAGAAAAGTATTTTATCTTTCATTATCTTCATACGTTGAATTTATAGAACCCACCTTATTATTTCAAACGGAATGTTGTTGTCCCGATGACGTTGCCATTGGCATAGAGTGTGACCTTATAGACGCCTGGTTCCAAAGTAACGTCCGACATTTTGCTCCATGTGAGTGAGAACGAACGACTTTCACCCGTATAATCGAAATCCTGCGAAACGGTGTAGAGGGTGCGGACACCGTTGATGTCGGTGTACTGGTCGATGGGTTCGCCATATTCGTTGAAGTTGACGATGAGGCGGTTCCTGGCACTGACGATGCGGGCATAAACGACCACCTTGCCAGGTTCGACGACGTTGTTGTCGAGCAGCGTGCCGTCGATTCGTATTGCATTGACAGCCGAGGCTCGTGTTGTTTCCTTGCCCGTATTGTTTTTCAGATTCATCTTCAAGGGGGTGACGGCCACAGCATGCGCTATCAGCATGGCTGCGCTGTTGACTTTCTGCATCAGTTTGGCGTTATTGGCCGACATCTGCTCGGTTTCCTGATTAATCTTGTCCACGATGCCCCGCAGGCTGTCGTTCTCGATTTTCAAGGCATTGCCCTCGGCCCGTAGACGTTCGATTTCAGCAGCATACTGATTGCAGAGTTTTTGCAGTTCATCGTATTTCGCATCTTCCAGTGTCTGATTTTGAGCGGAGGCCTCGGCGTTGGAGGGTTGCAGATCGGGACGTATCGGATCCGATTCTGCCACCTGACGTTGCAGGTTGGACACCATGGCCGTCAGCAGGTCGTTTTGGTTGGTCAGACGCACGTTTTCGTTGGTCAGACGAGCAATCACTTGGTCCTGTTCGGCTATTTGGCGTTGCAATTTATAAATCAACGTGCTGTCTACCACGGGAGAGGAAAAGACTTTCAGATTCTCAGATTCTGAAAATCCAAACATCATGACTTTATTTTCATCTATCAGATTGCCGAAAACAGCCGACGAGTCCTTTGCCCACGTTGGGAATGAGGTCAAAACAGCAGCACCTAAAACAATGAATAATATACTCTTACTACTTATTATCCTCATATTTATGTATAATCAAATTATTAATTCGTTTTTTTTATGTACTTTTGTATTCGATTTGCAAAGGTAAATATTTTTTTTTGATTATGCACTTTTTCCTTAAAAATAATTTATGAAACGCCTGTTGATAACTTTTTTTCTTGCTTTTCCGATGCTACTTTTTGCCCAAAACAGCGAGCAGGAGCGGCATGATTCGGACAAGGCGGTTTTCATCGGCTTGCAAGGCGGTGTAGGTGTCGGCTGTTATCGCGATTTAGGCACTTACGCGCTCACTTACAAGGGTGTGGAAGTGTGTACTGGTTTGTCGGTGGATGTGCGACGACCGCTATGGCGGTTTGAGACTTCGGTCGGCCTCGACGGGGGCATGTACGGCAATCTTGACGGTGGGGAGTTGATTCCAGCATTCGGAGGACAGCCATCGTTGAGATTTCAAACGCTGCACCTGTTCTTGGCGAAAGAGAGGCTGCGTCTTTGGGCGGGAGGATCAATTGACGAGCTCTGCGACATCAGGTCGAATTCGAGCCTCAGCAATGCCAACCTGGCTCTCTCAAGTCTCACTCGTCTCATTTTGTCGGGACGTGTCGAATTTGTTTGCAATGCACATTGGATTCTCTTTGCCCAAGCCGACCTCGCCCCTATGGCTTTTGCTTACCGGCCAGGGTTCTCCTATATCTCGAATTTCGACCAAAACCCAGGCAATCCTGTGGCAAATGTGTTCGACCAGTTCCACGGCTATGTTGTGGGATTGCCCAGTGTGGCGACACAGGTGGGAGCAACGCTGATGATGCGTAGCGGCAACGGGCTCTCGCTGGCCTATCAATGGCACCACATCACCTCCCGCACCTCCGACCTGTGTCCGCACCGTTTCGACCAGGCATCACATTGGCTCGCTTTCACCCTGCATTTTGCAATATGATTATCGCATGTAAAGGTTATTGGTTATCGGTTATTGGTTATCGGTTATTGGTTATCGATTAATGGTTATTGGTTATCGGTTATTGGCTATCGATTATTGGTTATCGATTATTGGTTATCGATTATTGGTTTTTGAATAATACGAGGTACTTATTTTGTACTTTTGCAGCGGATTTCACAAACAACCCGACTAAGGAACGGGCGAAATCTACCAATGACGCAGAAAGCCATTTTCTGCAACAGAGGTAAAATAAAAGCGTATGGCAAAACTTTATGGTATTAACACCAAGAACCGCAGCGAGGAAGACCCCGACATCACCGTGACCGTCACGGGTGACACCACCTTGGAGGCTATCGCGCTGGAAGATTAGGGGGGCGGATTTTTCCGGTTATTCCGGTTATTCCGGTTATTCCGGATTTTTCCGAAAAACGACATTCCAAAATTATTCGTATCTTTGCATTTTCAATTTATAGCATTATTCAATATTTATAGCAATGAAAAGAACTATCTTGTTAGCAGTTACGGCGATTGTCGCACTTATGGCGGCCTCGTGCCAAAAGGATGAAGGGCGCATCCTCTCCGCCACTATCGAGCAATATGACCACAACAACAAGGCCTACATCGACAACGAAAACTACGCCTGCTGGAGCAACGGCGACCATGTGAAAATCAACGGCACCACGGAACGCTCCATCACAATCGGAGCCACGGGGCATAGCGACCAAGCCACCATCGACGTCAGCGGCATCACGGGCGACATCACCGCCTTCTATCCCGCCAGCCGCATTGAGGGCACCACCGTCACTTTCCCCTATGTGCAGGAATACGATGTCGACGACCAAGGGCGCCAGCTTATCGACAACCCCATGGCCGCCTATTGTCCCGCGGACAGCAACGAGTTGAAGTTCCGCAACCTCGGAGCCCTGCTCCAAGTCACCCTCAAACCCGCCAGCACCATCCTGGTACGCGCCATCGAGGTGAAAGGTGTCGACAACCAGATGCTCTGTGGCAAAGCCCAGCTAACAAGCACCAGCAACGGTCAGCCGATGCTCGAAGCACTCACCAACGGCAACAGCAGCGTGGTGCTGCATTTCGACACGCCGCAGGAGGTCACCTCTGCCGGCAGCAAGTTCTATATCGTGGTGCCCGCCAACACCAATTTCTACAACCTCACCATCGCCGTCCTCGCCAGCGAAAACAGCACCTTCAGCCACCACTGCAAGACCAGCAAAATCGGCGAAGTCCTCAGCCGCAACAACATCGGCGCCATCACCTACACCCTCGACCACAACGACAACACCTTCACGCCCGCCTGGGGAATAAGCTACACAAGCATATACGCCATCACCCCCAACACCGAGCACTGGGGGGTCTCCGTTATTTCTAATTCCAATGGAAAAATGATGTTCGACGACTTGCTGACAACCATAGGCAACAACGCATTTAAAAAATGCTCTGATCTTAGAAGTATAACACTTCCATTCTCCGTAACCAGCATCGGCAAATATGCTTTCGCGAGATGTTTCCAAATTCGTAGCATCTCCCTTCCCGACAATATCACCTCCATCGCTGCCGGTGCTTTCGCTGAATGTTTTAATCTCGAAAGCATATCTCTCCCAAGCAGCCTCACCACCATCGGTGACAGTGCTTTTTATTCTTGTGACCGTCTCCAAGGCATCACCCTCCCAAACGGATTACAAGCCCTCGGTGCCAGAGCTTTTTGTTATTGTACCAGTCTCCAAGACATCACCCTCCCAAACGGATTACAATCCATCGGAGAATATGCATTCAAAAACAGCGGCCTTAAAAGCATCACCATACCCAACGGAATAACGGAAATCAAACAATCAACATTCGCAAATTGTTCAGCACTCAGTTCAGTCGTCTTTCCACAAAGCCTCTCGTGCATCGGAGACGCTGCTTTTGAAAATTGCGAACAACTCACGCGTATCGATTGTTATCGCACTGTTCCTCCTACGATAGACCAATCAACATTCTCTATAGGTCATAGTTCCCGTACTATTTATGTTAATATCCCTGCGGGAACAAGTAGTGCATATTATGGCGCTTGGAATTATATTGGTGTTACTTTCAACTTTCACGACGTCTTATAACCCCATCCATTCACCTTAACACGCCTACGGTATTATGAATAAAACTCCTTATATCAAGCCCACCGTCAAAGTAGTGGACTTTCGTGTTGAGAGGGGCTATGATGCCTCCTGCTTCACCCGCAACACCTCGGGCGACCTCTTCGAAATGGACCTCATCGATGGTGCCGCACGCGGCGAACGCTTCGCTGTGGACAATTGGGACGCCTCCCCCTCCTCGACACAAGACGGACGCTTCAACCTTAACGATTGGGGAACAATGTAGTTAAAACGAAAACGAAAACGAAAACGAAAACGAAAACAAAAAACGAAAAACGAAAACGAAAAACGAAAACGAAGAACGAAAACGAAAACGAAAACTTAATTCTCAATTTTCAATTTTCAATTTTCAATTCATGAAGTTCTCAATTTTCAATTCATGAAGTCATAGAGCGTCCCCTCGGGACGCGACACTCTCTCCACTACATGCCCCACACATCAGACATGCGTCTTGATGTGTGGGGTTAAAGCACCTACGGTGAGGATGTCTCTTCGAGACATGGCTCCCTCCACGACACTCCCCCACACATCAGAGTTATCGGTTATTGGTTTTCGAGAATGCGGATTGAAAATCCTTATAATATGAAGGCGCGGATAATCCGCACCAACGAGGGTGTTGATGAGGTGATTGCAGAAAAATCTTCATCTCGTGAGTGTCAGTGGATACACTTGCAGATACCTATTTCGGGTGTAAATCCAAGATATAAAGCGATTTACGCGTGAAGGTATACGGTATACGGTATTTTTGCAACCAGTAACGCGGTTTTTTTGAATTGAGAATTGAAAATTGAGAATTGAAAATTGGCTGCCGCCCTCCAAGTCACTAATCACAAATCACAAGTCACTAATCAGTAGAGACTGAGATTGAAAATCCGCACCAACGAGGGTAATTGCAGAAAAATCGTCATCTCGTAAGTGCCAGTGGGTATATGTGCAGTTACCTAAATCGGGTGTAAATTCAAGATATAACGCGATTTATGCGTAACGGTGACAGGTAACAGGTAACAGGTAACTTTGCAACCAGTAACGCGGTTTTTTTGAATTGAGAATTGAAAATTGAGAATTGGGGCGGCAGCCACCTAATCACCAGTCACTAATCACTAGTCACCGAGAAA
>JAZUFY010000118.1:0-8111 GCA_045640925.1 Bacteroidales bacterium | reverse complement strand
TGGCAATAGCCGCAGCCACGGCAGAAGTCTCCACTCAGTTCTTTGCGGTCTTTCTCGATACGGGCGCGCATCTCGTCGGTGAGCACAGGGGGATTGTCCTGGAAGGAGATGAACTCGTCGAGCTCGCTCTCGCGCTGGATGCCCCAGATAGGCTCCACATGGGGGAACTGCGCCAGATAGGCGTAGGCCGTGGCGGCATGGTCGATAAGTCCGCCTGCAAGGCCTTTCATGGCTATAAAGCCCATATTATGCTCGCGGCACGACTCCACCAAAGCCAGCTCTTCATCGTTGGCAAGATAGGAGAAGGGGAACTGGAGCGTTTCATACAGGCCGCTCTCGATAGCCTCACGAGCCACAGCCATGCGGTGGTTGGTGATGCCGATATGGCGTATCTTGCCCTGCTGCTGAGCCTCCAGCATGGCCTCGTAAAGACCAGTGCCATCACCAGGTTTGGGACAGAAATCGGGGTTGTGAAACTGATAGAGGTCCACATAGTCGGTACGGAGCAGCCGCAAGCTGGTATGCAAATCGTTCCAAAAATCGGTCACATTCACCGCCCCTGTCTTGGTGCTGATGATGACTTTGTCGCGACGGTCGTAGAAAGCGGCACCGAGTTTTTCCTCGCTATCAGTATAGAAACGGGCCGTGTCGAAATAATACATGCCGTTGTCCAAAGCCTTGTGCAGCAGTTTGACGGTTTCTTCAAGCGTGATACGCTGAATAGGGAGGGCACCAAAGCCATTCTTGGGAACGACAAGGCCTGTACGGCCCAAAGTAACTGTTTGCATAATTAGATATGTTGAGTAATAAAAGCAGAAGACGGTTGTCGGGCTTGCCTTCCAACCGTCTTCTAATCAGATAATCTTATCAGTCTTTGATATTGGGTTCTTCCAGACCGAGGTGTTTCTTCTTGTCAACGGCTTTGAGGATGAGGCCGATGATGAGGGCTGCCACACCGAGACATGCCAGCATGACAAGAGGCCAAGTGTAGTCGTAGGAAACCGAAGCCACTTCACGGGTCATGGTGCCGTCGGCAACAGCCTGAACGATGTCGGGATTGGTGTTGTCGAGCACCTTGCCGATAAGCAGGGGGAAGAGCCAGAGGCCGATGTTCTGGATCCAGAAGATCAGAGCGTAGGCCGAACCAATGATTTTTTCGTCAACCAGCTTGGGGACGCTGGGCCACAGAGCGGCGGGAACCAGCGAGAACGAGGCGCCAAGCACGAGGATGGTGACGTAGGCCACAACAACACCGCCCACAGCGTTGCCCTTGAACATAGGCAGCACAAAGGCAAAGGTGAGGTGGCAGAGGATGAGCAGCAGCGAACCAATCATAAGCATGGAAGCAGCCTTGCCCTTATGGTCGACAAAGTTGCCGAGGATGGGAGTGATAGCCACAGCCAAGAGGGGGAACACGGCAAAGATAGTCTCGGCAGTACCACGCATATAACCCATGTAGCAGTAAACCACAAGAGCGACAATGGCGAGAGCCATCAGACCGTACTTCATACCTTTCTTCTTGGAAAAGTTGCTGGCGAAAGCACCGGCAGCCACAACGAGCATGATGATATACTGAACAATGGTCACCGTATTGCTGGCCCAGAAGCCTTCACCAGGAGTGAGGGTGAGGTTGCACTGGAGCATATTGACAGCGTATTTTTGGAAGGGGAAGATGGCACTGTAGTAGAGCACGCACAGCAGAGCTACCAGCCAGAAACCGAGGCTGGAGAGAATTTTGCCGATGTCGGAGATCTTGAAAGGATCGTCTTTTTCTTCGGCCTCGCCGGTTTGGCCGTCGAGTTTCTTGTCCATGAAGAAATAGACAACGAACATAATCAGAGCGATGCAGAGCAGCACAACGCCGAAGGCAACCGAGCGGGACACATCGACATGGCCGCCGAGCTTGGCGAAGAAGGGGGAGAAAATCATGCAGGTGGCAACACCCAAGCGGGCGAGAGCCATCTCAGAACCCATAGCCAGAGCCGTCTCACGGCCTTTGAACCACTTCACGATACCACGGCTGACAGTGATGCCGCCCATTTCGGCGCCACAGCCGAAGAACATGAATCCGATAGCAGCCAATTTAGCCGAAGGAGGCATTCCGCGATAGAAGGGAGAGACACCGAGTTCGTCGAAACCAGGGATGTAGTTGAGATGGTTGGTGAACCAAGCCTCCATGCTGCTACCAATGAAAGAACTGGAGATGGCATAGTATTCAATGCCGGCACCCGCAAGCATCACCGCGCCCGAAAGCACTGCAGTGAAGCGGACACCCATCTTGTCGAGGATGATACCTGCGAAGATGAGGAAGAACACAAAAACATTCAAAAATGTCTCTGCGCCCTGCATGGTTCCGAAGGCTGTAGAGTCCCAACCACGGCCACCTTGGGCCGCATCGAGCATCATCAAATCCTTAATTGGGGACAAAATGTCCATAAAAATGTAGGCACAGAACATGGCCAATGCCAACAAGAGCAGCGCAATCCAACGCATTGCAGCACTGTCTCTGAGAGTTTTAACAGTTTCTGTCATAATAATATTATTTTGTTTGATTATTTTTCTCAATCAAAATGCAAAAGTACGAAAAAAAATTGTATTTTTGCAAGTTGAATTACATTTTTAACCTTTGAAAGCGATAAAATACATATCAATCATTTGTTTCGCCCTGATGTCCACGGCTTTTGCCCATGCCCAAGAGAATCTGGACCCAGCCCCCTTGGAAGGCCAACAAATCGTAAAGCACCACGCTTTCACCCTCTCGTATTGCGAATTTCACGAGCAACCCACCTGGGTGAGCTACCTCCTTACCCGCGAGGACGCCCTTGCCCAGCGACCCCGCCACGACGCTTTCCGCGCCGACCCCGACGTCGAAACCGGTAGTGCCGCACCCAAAGACTATGTCAAAAGCGGCTACGACAAGGGCCACCTCGCCCCCAACGCCGATATGCGCCGCAGCGAGGAGGTGCAGGACGAATGTTTCTACATGAGCAACATGTCGCCCCAGCGCCACGGCTTCAACGCCGGCATCTGGAAACGCCTCGAGGCCCAGGTACGCCACTGGGCCATCGAATACGACAGCATCTATGTGGTCACGGGCCCCGTGCTCATCTGCGACTCCGTGGAGGCCGACAGCCTCAACATCACCACCATCGGGCAGAACAACACCATCAGCGTGCCCCGCTACTTCTACAAAGTGGTCTACAGTCCCTGTCTGCAGCAAGCCATAGCCTTCCTCGTGCCACACGAGAACAAAAAAGGGTCGGTCAAAACATGGGTTGTCCCCGTCGACCGCGTGGAGGAGGCCACAGGCATCGACTTCTTCCCCGCCCTCGACGACACCGAAGAAGACCTCATCGAATCGGAGGTGTGCACCCCTTGCTGGATTTGGGACAAATAACGCTCTTGCCCCACCCTTTATCCCTCAACTATCCTATGTTTGTAGCGAGGGTTGAACAAGGGCAGACTAGGTAAAGTTCGGGACAGGATAATCTCGCAAAACAATATTTTTTTGACAAAAGCATACGCTTGTATACTTTTTTTTGCGTATATTTGCAAAAAGTTGTGTGCCTTGATGCTTTTGTCAAGCCATTGAGTTTCAATGCAAGGATGTTGACGGTGCATCAGTGCGCTTTCTTTTTTAAACAGAAATAACGATATAACAAGAACAATACAATGCAGATTCACCCCGATACGCTACAGTTTTTTGAGGAGCTGACCGAGAACAACAACCGCGAGTGGTTCAACGACAACAAGGGCCGCTGGGTGGCTATCCAGCACGATTTCCTCGACTTCACCGAGGCGCTGATCAACGTGATGACGCCCCTCGACCCAGGGCTGGGACATCTGCAGGCCAAGCAGTGCGTATACCGCATCTACCGCGACCTCCGCTTCACCCTCGACAAACGACCTTATAAGACCCACATCGCCTGTTTCCTGCCCGTGGGTGGCGACCGCACACAATGTGTGCCCGGCTACTATCTGCAGCTCGGCCAAGGCGACCTCGGACCCAACGAGGGCTGTATGCTCGGAGGCGGCATATATATGCCCTCGTCCAAGCAACTGGCCGCCATACGTCAGGAGATTTTCTACTGCACCGACGAGTTCAAGCACATCATTGCCGATCCCGAGTATGAAAAATATTTCAGCCACGGTTTTTTGACTAACAAAAAGCTCAGCCGCCCACCGAAGGGCTACTCCGCCGACTGGCCCGATATTGATTTGCTGAAATATACCGATTACACCACAATGTACGCTATGCCCCGCGAGGACATCTTCGCCGAGGATTTCTTCGACAAGGTGGTCTCGGTTTGGAAAGCTTCGCTGCCTCTTAACCTTTTCCTGCAAAGAGCTTTGGAATAACCATCGAAAACAATTCTTTCTCATGAGTAACATATTCACTCCCTGCCAAATAGGCCCTATCACACTGCGCAACAGAACCATCCGTTCCGCAGCCTTTGAAAACATGTGCACTGGCAACCGTCCCAGCCAGATGCTCTTTGAATACCACACCGCTGTGGCCCGTGGCGGTATAGGCATGACCACTATTGCCTACGCAGCCGTTTCGCGCAGCGGCCTCAGTTTCGACGGCCAGCTGTGGATGCGTCCCGAGATTGTGCCCGAGTTGCGCCGCCTCACCGACGCCATCCACGCCGAAGGAGCCAAGGCCTCCATACAGCTGGGCCATTGCGGCAATATGACCCACCGAGCCACCTGCGGACAGAAGCCTATTGGCGCCAGCAGCGGCTTCAACCTCTATTCTCCCACCTTTGTGCGCGGGATGAAGGAGGAGGAGATTCTCCAGACAGTGGAGGATTTCGGCACAGCGGTGCAGCTGGCACGCGAGGCAGGCTTCGACTGCGTGGAGATCCATGCCGGCCACGGCTACCTCATCAGCCAGTTCCTCTCGCCCTACACCAACCATCGCCACGACAAATGGGGCGGAAGCCTTCAGAACCGTATGCGTTTCATGCAGATGGTGATAAAAAAGGTGATGGAGGCTGCCAAGGACGATATGGCCGTAGTTGTGAAAACCAACATGTACGACGGCTTCAAGCGGGGTATGCAGGTCGAGGACTGCCTTGAGGTGGCCAAGGAGCTGCAACGCCTCGGGGTGCACGCGCTGGTGCTCACCGCCGGCTTCGTCAGCAAGGCCCCCATGGCTGTGATGCGTGGCGCCATGCCTATCAAAACCATGGCACACTATATGGATTTGAAGAAATTCTGGTGGCTCAAAATGGGTATGCGTATGTGCGGCAAGATGGTCATTCCCACGGTGCCCTACAAGGACGCCTATTTCCTCGAAACCGCCCGAAAGTTCCGCGAGGCGCTCGACATGCCCCTCATCTATGTGGGCGGCATGGTGGACAAAAAGGACATGGAGCAGGTGATTGACGACGGATTCGTGGCCTTCCAGATGGCCCGCGCACTTGTACGCGACACCGACTTTGTCAACAAACTGCAACGGGGCGAGTGCACCCGCAGCGAATGCAGCCACTCCAACTACTGCATCGCCCGCATGTATACCTTGGAAATGCGCTGCCACTCGTGTGTGGAAAATCTTCCGTCGAACCTCAAAAAGGAAATTGAAAAATGCTCGCATTAGTCACAGGTGCCACCTCGGGCATGGGGCTTGAATATTGCCGCCAACTGGCCGCCAAGGGGCACGACCTGATCATGGTGTCGAACCAGCAGGAACAACTCAACACACTGCCGGCCCAATTGTCGCAACAATACGGCATCCGCGCCACAGGCCATTTTCAAAACCTTGCCACCGACACGGCGGCACAGGAACTCTACGACTGGTGCTGTGGCGAAAAACTGCAAGTGGACATCCTCATCAACAATGCAGGGATGTATTTCTTCCACGAGCTGACCCCCGACTACTACGCCAAAGCCGAGACCCTCTTCAAGCTGCACACCATCACCCCTACCCGTCTCTGCCTCCTTTTCGGCAACGATATGAAGCAACGCGGTAAGGGCTACATTATCAACGTCTCCTCCCTGGCTGCCAAATTGCCCACCCCAGGCATCACTATGTATTCTGCCACAAAGGCCTATCTGAAGAGTTTTTCCAAGTCGCTCTATTTCGAGATGCGGCCCTACGGCGTGGGGGTCACAACGGTGCTGCCTGGAGCCATAGCCACACCCCTCTACAACCTCAAGCCTGCCTTGATGAATATCGCAGTAAAAATAGGCCTCATCAAAACGCCGCAATGGCTGGTGAAGCGGGCGTTGCGGGGCATGTTCCGCAAAAAACACTATGTGAAGCCTGGCGCTATGAACTACTATCTGCCTGTTTTGCTCAAATTGTTGCCCAACAACTTAGAAACCAAGATATGGAAACGATTATCGTAACAGGGGCTACAGGTGCCATGGGTGGCGCCGCTGTGCGGATGCTGCGGGACAAGGGCTACAACGTCATCGGCACCTCACGCCGAGCCGACAGCGGAGAATGGCGCGAACTGGATCTTAGTTCCTCCAAGTCTATCACCGACTTTGCGAGCCGTCTTACAGCCGAAGGCGTCCGCATCGACGGTCTTTTCAACAACGCGGGCACCATGCTGCGACATTTTGAGACCACCCCCGAAGGCATGGAACGGACTTTGGCCACCAACTACCTCGGCACCTACCTCCTCACGCGGAGCCTGCTGCCTTTGATGAACGAAGGGGCTCATGTGGTCAGCACCGTCTCGCTGACATGCTATATCGCCCACCTCGACAAGACACTTTTCGAATGTAGCGAGCAAGACTACAAACAGTTGGGACGCTACGCCAACAGCAAGATGGCGGTGATGCTCTTTTCCGAGGAACTGCACAGACGTTACGGCGACAAGATTCATGTGCATGTATCCGACCCAGGGGTAGTCAACAGCAAGATGCTCCACCTCGACCGTTGGTTTGACCCCTTAGCCGATGCTGTGTTCCGACCCTTCTGCAAGACCCCCGAGCAAGGAGCCACACCAGCCATCAATGCCCTCACCTTCAACGGTTCTAATCCACTTCAATTATTCCGAGCCAACCGTCACCAAGACATCCCCCGCAAGTGGATCATGCCCGAACTGGCCCAATGGCTCTGGGACGAGACCGAGCACCGACTCGGCCTCTGATTTTCTCCCAAAGGTAAAACTCATTCACAAAAGTGGCAACACAAAAGAGGATTTATGAGTAGAGACGCGGCATGCCACGTCTCTACATTCTCAATTAAAGAAGGCGGCAGCCTTAATTCTCAATTCATTTCAAACGCAAATTTTCGTAAATAACCGCGAATTTTCGTAAATTTTTTAGCACATATATAATATGTTTAAATATAATAATTTACGATAACTTCCGTCACATTTGCGATAATTTCCGTTATGCGGAGCACTCACTTTTTTGAATAATGAATACGGCGGCAGCCAATTTTCAATTTTCAATTGATTTTAGTCCCATTCCTCGGTGTTGTCCGAGAAATAGCCGCCAAAGCGGTTTTCGTGGAACGACCCAGGGTTTTCGACGTAGGTTTTAAACTCAGTGTTACCACCGAGAATATTGTCCGTTCCCTGGCTCAAATTATAACCCCGTTCAACTTTAAATTCCACGCATTTCAATGCAGGTGCGATATACTGTTTTTTAGTTTTCATAGTTGTTATTATTTTTTGTGACTTGTGATTAGTGACTTGTGATTAGGAGGCGGCAGCCTTCGTTTTCGTTCTTCGTTTTCGTAACCGTAGGTTTTCGTTTTCGTTCTTCGTTTTCGTAACCGTAGGTTTTCGTTCTTAACTCTTAACTCTTAACTCTTAACTCACAACATGTTTTCTTCCCTTCCACAAGTATATCCCTCGGGGCAGTCCTTCGAGGTTGGTGGCGTTCTTGCGGACGAGGCGGCCCAACATATCGTAGACATCCTTGCCGTAGCGGTTGTCGTACTCCTGCTCGGGTGTTTCCACGGCGTCGATATCCAAGGGGTCTCCATAACCCACCTCCACATTCAGCGTTTGGGGCAAAGGCTGCGATGAGCCTGCGGGAGCCGTGTAGGCAAAGTAGCAGCGGAAGGGGTTGACATGGGCGTGGGCGTTATGTTCCGAACCATTGGCGCTCCGCACAAAGAAACCGTCCTTGTAGCCGTAGTTGTT
>JAZUFY010000117.1:0-8756 GCA_045640925.1 Bacteroidales bacterium | reverse complement strand
TGCTGAACCGAAACCTCGCCAAACAGCCACAAGGACTATTTACTAGAGTCATTGTTTCACTACATTGCAATATGTCAATTATCTCTTGGGCAGCCCCCTTGGTCACGTCAAATATGCTCTAGATTAATTCCGCCAACGGGTATTTAATTGTCAAACAATAGAACACCACTGACACACCAGTGGCTGAAAGAGCCCTCTTGGTTCTCGCCTTGGGGAATGGCCACGGTGAGGGTATGGCGGCCAGGGGTAAGGAAGTCGAGGTTGAAAAAGACAGGTTGTGTTGCAGTACCTGGGCACCATCCGCTGCGCGAATAGTCGCTGGAGGATAATCCGTTCCAGAAGTTGCCGCTCACGGGGTTCCATTCGCGGTAGCGACCACAGTCGCAGCGCCATGGGGTGTAGGTATAGGCAGGCTTGCCATCGATGAGGATGGTGTTGGTTTTGGGGTTGAACTCGTCGCCGCCGTCCCAGCCGCCGTGACCTGTGGTGATGTAACGCAGCCGAGGATGGGATGCCCAATCAGGCAGGGTGAAGTCGACGGTGAGGCTGTCGGTGCGGAAGAGACGACCATAGTTTTGTCCGGCCATCTCCAAGACGTTGCAGGTGTTGAAGAGCGGTTTGGCGAAGGGCTGTTTTTCATCAAGTTCCCATTTGTCGTCGCCAGGGTAGGATTTAAGGTCAACGGTGACAATGTGACCGCCCCCGTCATAGTTGCCGATCCAGATGCCTACCCATACTTCGCCTTGCAGCCAGTGCGACAGTTCGGTGACTTCCTGTTTGAAATAGTTTTCGTCTTCCCATACCAATCCGTCAAGTTTGACACGGTCGTTGAAGTGATTCACACCGAAGGAGGTGAAGAAACGTACCAGCTCGATGGGGGGCTCATAGCGTATGCCCATGTTGTCGGTGTCGCCCTCAATAGCGATGCCTTGATAGTGCATACCCTGACGATCAGTGATGACGGGCAGGGAGTCGGGGTGCTCGTTCATGCCGCGGAAAAAGAGGTTGCCATTGGGAGATGTCATTTCGTAGGGCAGCACAAAGAGGCTTCCTGTGCGGTCGTAAGCATCACCGTTGCTGCGTTGGTGTATTTCGACAAAAGTCTGGTAGTGGGAGGGGAGTTTGGGCAGATGGATGCGTTTGAGTGCCAAGGTGCCACCTGCAAAATGGAGCACACTGTCGAAGGGAGTATTGGCATCGATGTCGCCCTCGATATGGGTGTTGGGCTTGCCCCAGCAGAGTTGCACACTGTCGAAGAGGCGGGTGGTGATAATCATGCGTTGGCGCTTGATGTTGTTCAACTCACGCCCCGTGATGGTTTGGGCATCGGAGGGGAGGTAGAATTTGGAGCTATGATTACGCTCGGTTTTGACGAGGTTGTAGCGGCATTGGCCGTTGCGCCAAAAGCTTACGAGCAGCCCTTTGAATCTTCCGTAGTAGGTGAGAGGCGAAATGTCGCGAGAATAGGGCTGTACGTAGAACTCCAGTTTGTTGCTGTTGATGGAGCAGGTGTATCGGGTGAGGGTGCCTATTTGGGTGGTATCGAATTTGATGTCGTTGCGGCTATAGGCAGAGGCTACTTTATAGAACTCTTTCTGCCCATCGGTGAAGATGGTGGTAAGCGTGAAAATGCTGTCTTTCAGCTCGTCCACAAATATTTCCTCCACTGAGTATCCAGGTATATGTTCTCCCTCACTGATATATCCTGGGCGATACTCGGAAGGGATGGGCCTATCGTTATCTGTCACCAGTTGAGTTGGTATGCCAGGGTTCACCTCCACGACAGCATATTGTGTATCCACTTCGTTGCCGTAATCGAAAGTCTGATAGTAGAAAAAGTTGGCATTCTTCGCCACCTTCACAGGGGTGGTTTGCGCTGAGGCTTGAAAATTTCCAATAACGAGAATAACAGCGAAAGTTGCAGTAAGGAGGAAACGATAATATCCTTGAATATCCGTGAATTTTCGAAAAATATTAATTAAACTTGTCATATTTGTTTCTTTTGGGAGGAAACGAAAATTGCCGGGAATATCCGTAAATTTTCGAAAAATATTAGTTGTCTTCGTCATAATATGTTTCTTTTGGAATGATGTCCATATTTTTGTCAAGAAGGTAACATTCGTTTGTAATACAGTCGTAGCCATATCGTTCACCATCAATGCCTGTTCGTGTAAAATTGATTAATAATCCGATCGGTTTCTTCGTTAATCGAAGATAATTGAATAATTGAAGTCTATGGCTGGAGATGAGTTCAGAACATGCTTTTAGTTCGATAATAATGTCCTCGGCTGCTATATCAATGCGATATTGTTTTTCTAATAATTGTCCTTTGTAATAACAAGCAACCTCTTGTTCGGAAACATTGTTGATACCTCGTTCCAATAGTTCTATGTGAAGAGCTTCGTTATAGATTGCTTCTAACAACCCCCACCCCAATTCATGATAAACTGTCATTGCGGCTCCAATGATAGTATATACATTATCTTTATATTGGTAAAAGTCGATCATAAATTATTTTCGAAGATTCACGGTTATTATTGGGCATTTTCGTTTTTATCTCACAGGGATGTAGATTTCTTAAATATGGTACAAGTCAATCATAAATTATTTTCGGTGATTCACGGTTATTATCGGACATTTTCGTTTTTATCTCTCAGGGATATAGATTTCTTTAATATGGTACAAGTCAGTCATAAATTATTTTCGAAGATTTACGGTTATTACTGGGCATTTTCGTTTTATCTCTCAGGGATATTGATTTCTTTGAAACGGGCTTGGCGTTGGTGCCAGCGGTCGAGGGCCAGTTGGCGCATATCGTCAACATCGTCGCGCTCATCTACAATCTCAAGTCCCACGATGGTTTCGATGATGTCTTCGAGTGTGAGGATACCTTGGAAACTGCCATACTCGTCGATGATGCAGGCGATGTGGTTTTTCTTTGCCAGCATGGCATCCCAGATGTCGGCGATGGAGAGGGACTCGTTGAAGAGGGGGATGTTGCGTCGAATCTCGCCGAGGGTTTTGTCGAATTTGTCCTCGGCCAGAAGTTCGAGGGCTTCGCTACGGAGGACATAGCCAGTGATATATTCATCAGAATCGTTGTAGACGGGGATGCGCGAGAAATGCGAGTAGCGTTTGTCTTTGTAGAAGTCGATGAGTGTCATTTTCTCGGGTGCGATGGCAGCCACTGTGGTAGGGGTCATCACATCCTCGGCTTTGATATCGTCGACTTTGATGACGTTTTGGATGATTTTGTTCTCATCCTCATCAATGACCTCTTCATCTTCAGCCATATCGGCCATGGCGGCCACCTCTTCGCGGCTTACCACACTTTCGTCCTCGTCTTTGGGAGAGATGGTGTAGGTGAATTTTTCAACCACCCACACGATGGGGAAGAGTATCACGATAAGGAAACGAATGGTTTTGGTGGCAAAACCGATGAGTTTTTTCCAATGCTTGGTGCCGATGGTCTTGGGTATGATTTCGGAGAAGAAGAGGATGAGGACGGTGGTGATGGCCGAGACAAGGCCGAACCACTGGTTGCCGAACACGATGTTGGCTTGGGCTCCAACACCTGCTGCACCGATAGTGTTGGCGATGGTGTTGAGCGAGAGTATGGCGGCGATAGGGCGAGCGTTGTCGGTCTTGTAGGACTTGAAGCGGGTGGCGTGTTTGTAGCCTTCGTCCTCTCGCATGTTGATGTAGGAGAGAGGGGTGGACATCAATGTGGATTCCAAAAGGGAACACATGAATGAGATGGCCATGGCACCGAATAAAAATATGAGTAAGAGAGTCATTTCTATGTTGTTTATTTAATGTTGATTTCGTCTATCATTAGCCATGCGGGTTGTCCTGAATAGGGGTGCCACAATGGCAGATCGCTGTTGCAATTGACTTGCAGGCGGACATATTTCACCCTGCGGGCCTCGGCTTTGCGGAAGAGACCTCTGTGTTGGGCAAAGAGGCGGCGAAGGGTGATGTGGCGGCAGTCGTTTTGGATATTTTCAATGGGTCGCACAATCGACAAAGGCTCCCAGCGAGTGAATTTTTTTCCGTCAGTAGACCATTGCACTTGCACATTCTCGGGTTGGAGCACCCAATCTGAGGCACTATGGCAGAAACCAATCGACACATCCTCGAGGGTGGATTCCTCTTGCAGGGTGATGAGGAACATTATGCTGTCGCAGCCTTGGAAACCTATCCAGCCGTCGTTGTAATTGCCTGCCACACCTGAGCGACCATCATACAACACTTGGGGAAATCCTTTGCTGTATTGCTCCGCAGGAGCATTGACGTTGAGTGTTTCGTCACCAAAAGTGGTAACGCTGATGGTGCTGACAAAGTTGCGGTGACTGTCGGGAATCTCTTGGTTCAACTCTTGGGGCATATCGAAATAGCTTCCGCAGTATCTCCAAAGGTTGATGCTGTCGTTGTTTAATGAGGGAATCATGACAAAGCGGAAACGCTGGGTGCTGTCACCACTGATGGTGTAGCGTCGAGCGACACTGGGGCCACAAGTGGCGGTTCCGAGACCTGCTTGGCGTGCATCGACATGGAAGATGTAGTGGTCGGCCTTGTGGAGCTGGTTGATGCGGCGTGCATGGGTTATCACACTGTCGTCGTATTGACGTATGCTGAAGTTGAGGCGTTGCTCATCCGAAGTACAGAAGCTGAGTTTCTTGTCGCCCAAAGTGAGTGATGTCCAATAAGCGGTGCGATTGCCGCTTTCTTGTGGCACCACATGCAATTCGCCACAGGCCTCTTGGGGTGTCATGCTGTGGTGCCCCGACCAGCTGGCAGCTTGGCGGTCGGGGTAGGTCTCGTACAGGTTGCCCCACCATTGCAGTTGGCTGCAAGAGGTGTCTATGCCCATTTGTATGCCCAACTTGGGCAGTGTGCGGAAGCATCCGCGAGGCATGAGCATATAGCTCAGTTGCACACGTCCCTCAGCATCAATCTCCACAATCTCTTTGAGCAACATACTGTTGCCGTCGGGGGTGGAGAGTTCGAGCAGGAGGTCGGCTTGTGCCATGAGGTCGGCTTGTCCGATGGGGGTGAGGGAGCAACTTTTCAAATGAGGCTCCAATTGGTCAAGACCGTCCCAAGCGCGGGCACCCAAGCCGTCGACAAGGTCGTTGAGCGTTGGGGGACGCCAGAAATTCCAACGAATGGGGGCTTTGAGCAACTCCTGTCCTTGGTAGCGGTAACTGGTGATAAAGCCATTGTCGGTGTTGATCCTGAGGTCAAAGAGGCCTTCGGAAACCATCACAATCTCGTGACGTTCCTTGTCTTCGAGCCAAGTGTATGGCCTTGAAGGCGTTTCGGGGACATAGATGGTATCAACGGGAACGTCAATGTCGGTGATTTCAAATTCGTCGTAGCAGTATTCGTTGAGCGTCCACGACACACCTGCATCCAAAGGATCGTCAATCTGGTAACTATCTCCCGTGAATTGGAATCGGATGAAGAATCGTTCGCCTGGCAGGGGGGTGATATCGGGTATCATGGGCCAGATACGGCAGAATTGTCCTGCGGGAAGGTGTTGGTGAATAGTGCTGCCGAAAATGGAATCTCGCAAAGAGGAGAACACCAAGTAGTGCCCCAAAAACTCATCCGCATTGCGGAAGTCATAGCCGTTGTAGAGCATATAGAACTGCTGCCCTGTGGGGGTGGTGAATTGCCGCACCTTGAGGTTGCGATATACTTTTTGAACCTCTGCGGCATGGGCGTGGGGCTTGCGGTCGCTGGTCACGATGCCGTTTGCACAAAAAGCATCGTCGTCCTGCACCCCAGGCAGATTCCCGAGGTCGCCTCCCACGGCATACCATGCCGAATCGCTGGCATCTTCACTTATCGATAGCTGCATCTTGTTTCCGTACATGGGGAAACTTTGGTCGGCCCAATCCCAAATGAAGCCGCCTTGCAGTTGGGGATATTTCTCAATCGTGTCCCAGTAATCCTGCAATCCGCCCATGCTGTTGCCCATCGCGTGGCAGTATTCCACCATGACAAATGGGCGGTTGCGGTTGTCCTGCTGGTTCTCGTTCTTTTTGATGTTTGCAAGGGGGGTGTCGGTGCGGGTGAAAGCTGTGTCGAGCGAACGCCATTCGCGGCAATAGTCGGAGAGGTAATCCACCGAAGGATACATCACTCCCACGATGTCTGTATTCCAATCCAAAACAGCCCTCTCATAGCAGATGGGGCGGCTGGGCTCTTTGGCTTTGAGGAAACGGTAGGTGCGCTCGGTTGCGATACCGTTGCCGCATTCGTTGCCCAAAGACCAAGCAACCACCGAGGCATAATTTCGATCGCGGTGCAGCATATTGTTGACGCGGTAAATCATGGGGTCTATCCATTCCTCTTTCTTGGCCAAACTGTTCTCGTCATAACCTTGGGCGTGCGATTCGATGTTGGCCTCGTCCCACACATAGAGCCCGTAGCGGTCGCAAAGTTCGTACCAGTATTCGTCGTCGGGGTAGTGCGAGGTACGCACCGCGTTGATATTCATTTGCTTCATCAAGGCAATGTCGTATTCCATCTCTGCCCGTGTCACATATTGGCCATCAACGGCACTATGCTCATGTCGGTTGACCCCTTTGATGGTGATGGGCGTTCCGTTGATGCACAACTGGCGTATGCGCATAGTGGTGTCCTCGGCTTCGTATTCGGCCTCTTTGATGGCCACATTGCGGAAACCCACTTTGCATCCCACGGTTTCGACAAGGCTTCCGCTGGCGTTCTTGAGTCGAAGGATGAGGGTGTAGAGATAGGGCGTCTCGGCTGTCCAGGGGTGGACATGGGGCACCACACACTCTTTGTCGTTGAAAAACTCGAACCAGTCCTTGGCGGCTATGCTTTTCTCGTTCCGCATCACGGTAACCCCCTTGGCGTCTTGCAGCTCCATCTCCAACGTCATGCGTTGGGTGAGGGGGGAGGAGAAGTCGATGGTGAGGTCGAGGGTGCCGTCACCACTCTCATAAAGGTAGTCGGCCACTAACTTGTAGTCGCTGATGAAAGTCCAGGGGGTGGAGTAGAGGCACACATCGCGGGTGATGCCGCTCATACGCCACATGTCCTGACATTCCAGATAGCTTCCGTCGCTGAAACGGATAACCTTGACGGCCAATAGGTTGTTGCCACTGTGGACATATTTGGTGATGTCCCATTCGGCAGGGGTCTTCGAGTCCTCGGAATAGCCCACCATGGTGCCGTTGACGTAGAGGTACATGGCCGATTTTACCGCACCGAACTTGATGAAGATGCGGCGGCTACGCCAACTGTCGGGAATGTTGAAGGTGCGGATATAGCAGCCAGTGGGGTTGAAATCGGCGGGAGCATGGGGCGGATTGGAGGGGAACTCGTTGTGGGTGTTGGTGTAGACGGGGATGCCGAATCCCTGCAGCTCGATATTGCCAGGCACCTCGATGTTGTCCCAATCTGAAGCGTCGAACGTGAGGTGGTAGAACCCCTTGGTGCAGCTGCGTGGATTGTCAAAAGCGCGGAACTTCCATGTGCCGTTGAGGCTCTGATAGAATGACGATTCCTGATATTTCAAAGTGGCTATGCCCTTTTCGTCGCTATAGGGGATGATGTTGGTGTGGGGCGACACTTTGTTGAGGCTGTGAACATTAATATCGTTCCACGCCTCCTGTGCGAGAAGCGTGTTGCCTGCAAGTAATATGCAGAGAAACAATAATGTAATATTAAGTTTGAATATGTTCATTATATATAAATATATGCTGCAAAGATACAAAAAAATTTCGGATATTTGAAATTGGTCCTCATATCCGAAATTTTTCTAAGAAAATCAGATGATTTAAATGTAGAGTAGAGCAAACGAAACTCTGCTCTTCGAGGTAGCAAATTATGTGATTACAAAGCCGTGTAGTTCGGGGTGAAGGTGTCGCCGTCGTTCAAATTGCCACGCGAGAGGCCTCGTTTGAGCCATTTCACACGCTGAGCCGAGGTGCCGTGGTTGAACGAATCGGGCACACTATAGCCTCGGGCCTTCTTCTGGAGATAGTCGTCGCCGATTTTCGAGGCCACATTCAGGCCTTCCTCGATGTCGCCATCCTCCAGCGAGCCAAACATTTCGTTGTCGTGGAAAGCCCACACGCCGGCATAGAAGTCGGCTTGGAGCTCAAGGCGCACGCTGATTTTGTTGCTCTCGGCTTCGCTCAGGCGGGCCATCTGGCTGTGGGCGTCGTTGAGGGTGCCGAGGAGATACTGCACGTGGTGTCCCACCTCGTGGGCGATAACGTAGGCGTAGGCAAAATCACCGTCGGCCCCGAGCTGCCCCTTCATGTCGGTGAAGAAACTCAGATCAAGATATACGGTTTGGTCGGCAGAGCAATAGAAGGGGCCCGTCGACGAAGTGGCTCCACCGCAGCCGCTCTGGACGCTGTTCTTGAAAATCACCAGCTTCGGAGCCTTGTAGGTGCGGCCCATCTTCTTGAACTCAGCCGTCCACACGTCCTCGGTGCCAGCCAGGATCTGGCTTGCAAACACGGCCAGCTCCTCCTCCTCTTTGGTGGGGGTGTATTCGGCCCCGTTTTGGGTCACCGAACCGAGGTTGGCCGATTGGAATACCTCCAGAGGGTTGCCGCCCATAAACAATACGATTATTCCGGCAACAATCAATCCGCCGATACCCAAGCCAGCTTTCTTGCCGCCACTGCTTCGGCGGTCTTCAACATTGGTGCTTTGTCTGCGTCCTGTTAGTTTCATATATTGCTCTTTTTTATTTGTTACACATT